>DYWT01000101.1 GCA_020742515.1 Sporosarcina psychrophila | reverse complement strand
TGGTATAAACCAAGTCTCCAATAGAGTAGAAACCATTTCATTAACGGTAAGGGGATAATCGTTTTTCGCGGATCAAGAAGTACCTGAAAGTCTTGTTCATCCAGCATCTCCTCAATTTCCTTAGCCGTATAGCCAGCCGCTATAAAACTGGCAAGAATTGCGCCCGCGCTCGTTCCAGCTACCCGACTAAAACGATACCCCTTTTTTTCTAACACTTGAAAAGCCCCGACTAACGCAAAACCTTTTAAACCCCCTCCTGAAAACACCCCGTCTATTAACACAGTAAATCTCCCCCATTTTCATGACTTGTTATACTGTAGGAGAAGCGGGAAGAAATTAGAACGAACTAATGGATTCATGTGCTATGTAAAGGATAACAATTTAGATATGATCGGTTGAGAACCATATAAAATCGGTCTATTTAAATTTATGATTGGTAGGGATACATATATAATCGGTCAGACCGGACATATGATTGGTCGTCTTAACCAAATGATTGATTCGAGCTGTTATATAGTCGGTCCCCATTTTAAGGAAGTTAAACGTTTCCAAAATCATATAAAAAAAGAAGAGACAAATGTCTCTTCTTCTGATTACCACTTTTCAACAAGTTTATAATTCGACTGGATTCCTGCTGACAATCTGCTGAATTTCTGAACCATCTAGCGTTTCTTTTTGCATTAATAGGTCCACAAGCTGGTCAAATTCGGATGCATGTTCTTGAATTAGACTTTCTGTTTTTCGGAGTGCATCATTAAACAGCATTTGCATTTTCGCTTCTTTCTCCTCTTTGTTAAAGGTTAACGTGAAGCCGTCTTGCAATAATCCTGTGTCTACCATCCGTTCAATGATTTCCTTTGCTTGCTGGACGTCGCCGCTAACACCAATACTGTGCTCGCCGAGATATATGCGTTCGGCAACGCCACCAGCAAGGATCATGCTAACTTGGTCCAATAATTCACTATACGTAGATAAGTGGAGCTCCTTTTGAATCGGCGCAACATATCCCAATGCTTGGCCGCGCGGAATAATCGTCGCTTTCCTTACAGAACCCGGTTTAGTTACTGCAGCGACAAGTGCATGCCCGGACTCATGGATAGCTACTCTTCTTTTCGTCTCCTGGTCGTTCATTGAACGGGAGGCACTTCCCAGAATCGTACGGTCAATCGCAAAATCAAGGTCACTCTTAGCGATCTGTTCGCGGCCATCTCGAATTGCTCTTCTGCTCGCTGTTTTAAAGAGGGAACTCAGTTCAGCCCCTGAAAATCCTGTTGTACTTTCAGCTAGCACATCCAAGGATGCAAAGACTTCATCTGCCAGCAGCTTGCCCTTCGTATG
This sequence comes from Sporosarcina psychrophila, assembly GCA_020742515.1. Classification (GTDB taxonomy): domain Bacteria; phylum Bacillota; class Bacilli; order Bacillales_A; family Planococcaceae; genus Sporosarcina; species Sporosarcina psychrophila_B. The sequence continues at coordinate 36,991 of DYWT01000101.1, read as the reverse complement.
AATATCGATTATTTCTCTTCTTCCAGTCGTATCAGGTAGAGGCACTTGGAAGGAATAATCGATTCGCCCCGGGCGCAGAAAAGCATCATCTAACATGTCTTTTCGGTTTGTTGCTGCAATGAATAACACACCTTCATTATCATTTCCGCCATCCAGCTGAACGAGCAGTTCCGTTAATGTTTTTTCTGCTTCTTCGCCTCCATGGGCTTTCCGTTTACCTGCAAGCGCATCGACTTCATCAATAAAAATGACTGCCGGCTGTTGCTTTCTTGCAATTTCAAATAGAGAGCGAATGCGGGAGGCACCAACGCCTACAAATAACTCATTGAATGCCGAACCGCTCGAGGAATAGAATGTAGCACCGATTTCGCTTGCGATAGCTTGCGCCAACAATGTTTTCCCCGTACCAGGTGGTCCATATAACAGAATCCCTTTTGGCGGCTGAATGCCGACTTGTGCTGACCGTTTTGGATCTTTTACAATTGATAGCGTCTGCAAAATCTCTTCCTTCATTTCTTCAGGAAGCCCACCAATATCTTCTAATGTTATATTTGGTAAAGGTGTTGATTTTGCAGCGCTATTTTTCATAGCAGAGGCACCTACACCAATCTTCCCTTTTTTATGAAGCACAAATAATGCAACAAGTAGACCAAGGAACAGTCCACCAATAATCAAACTGCTGTACTGGCTTTGATCGGAATATTTATATGAAATATTATATTTTTCTACTAATTGTTCAACTAGCTGGCTTTCAGGGCGTACTTGAGTCATGTATCGCTCATCTTTCGTCTTCAAATATAATGTCCCATTAGACGTTTCTTTGAGCGAAACAGCTTGTTCATTTTGCGCTTGAATTGTTTTTTCAAATTCGGAAAATGAGATTTCGATTCCCTTATTTGCATCAAAGAAGTACCACCCTACACTTGTTGCTGTTCCAATGACTAAGAGGACGAGAACCAGAATCTTTGTTGCAAACTTCGAAATAAGCTTCAAGCCTACGACAACTCCTTTTAGAATATACAACTATTATAAAGGCTAACAGACGATTAAAACACGTTAAATATTGGATGTTTTTGTACAAAAAACGAACATTTACTTATCTGCACTAAATTCTCATAATTTATTTTCAAATAATATTATTAACCGTAGCGGTTTTGTCTGCTACACTATATATTGTAAGAAAATAACCGAATGATAGAGGGTAAAAATGATTAAGAATATTTTCATCGGTCTTTATTTATTGGCTGGTCTACTTATTTTTTCGGGCTGTGGCCAAGGGACGACACAGTCGCCCATTCCCGATAACCTTAAAGAAGATTATGGATTATTAGAAAAGCAAGCAAATGAGGAACAGAGTGAAGTTATAGAAGTAGCAGACACAATTCCTGTTGAACAGCAAGGGCTTTCTCTACCGAAAATGAAAGTTCATTACATAGATGTCGGTCAGGCGGACGCTACATTGATTGAATACAGTCAAGACGGAGAAGTATTCACCATTCTCATTGACACAGGAGATTGGAATGCCACAAACGTTGTTTCCTATCTTCAAGCACAGAATATAACAGAAATCGATATTATCGCAGTAACGCATCCCCATGCAGATCATATCGGCCAATTAAACAAAATCATTAATGCTTTTCATGTAACTGAAGTATGGATGAATGGCGAAACATCGGATTCCCAGGTTTTTGCTGATGCACTTGCTGCCATTGAAAATAATGGCGTCGATTACTATGAGCCTGAAGTTGGTGAACTATTTGATATAGGCCCGCTCGAAGTTGCAGTTCTTCATCCAAAAACGCTTTCAGGCACTACAAATAATAACTCGATTGCAATTCGTTTGCAGTACGGCGAAATTTCCCTCCTCTTTACCGGGGATGGTGAAGAAGACGCAGAGAATGAAATGCTTAGCAGCGGCGGAAACCTCGAGGCAGATATTTTACAAGTTGGTCATCATGGTTCCAAAACATCAACAACAGACAGATTTTTAAATGCAGTTAAGCCAGACGTAGCGATCTATTCCGCTGGCGAGAACAATCAGTACGGCCACCCGCATACCGAAACAATTAATAGGCTTAAAAAAAGCGGTGCTCTCGTTTATGGGACGGATATCCATGGAACAATTATTATAGAAACAGATGGCAAGACATTTAGTGTCCATACAAATGACCAAGGAACTATAAAGCACACGCCGCCCCCTGTGGAAATAATAACAGAGCCTAATTCAGATCCCGAAATGAAAACACCGTCTGTATCAAGTGGCTCTTGCGTTAATATCAATTCAGCAAGTGAAGCCGAGATCCAGCGTATTATTCATATTGGTCCTGCTCGTTCACAAGATTTAATCCAGCACCGCCCCTACCAATCAGTAGACGATCTTACTAAAATCCATGGTATCGGACCCGCCCGGATAAAGGACATACTTACGCAAGACATTGCATGTACAGGAGGCTAATTATGTATTCAGCATATCTCGACCGGTTTACAGACAACGAAAAAGCACTATTTTTAGTGGAAGAATTACAGAAAGAATTTCATATCGCTATATCCTCCCTCCCCCCCGACAGCACTGCGGATAAATGGTTTTTAGTGGAAGTTCAAGAGGATGAAATCATTTCAATCCAAGTAGACGTTAGAAAATCTGCGGAAATGAAACAAGAAGTAGAGAACAGAATGAAGCGATTAAAATCCAATAAAACCAACCGTTTCAAACGTAACTAATTGTGTGGGAATTGTAGTGGTGACTGTCACCACTACAATAATTGAAACTTAGAAGTAAGGTAATGCGTCTATATCATGGGACACTTTTTCGAATGACGCCTACTGGAGGAAATTTTATGAATCGAACAGATATGAAGAAGATGAAGAAACGGAAAAAATGGCCATGGGTTATAGCAGTGATTGGTCTTATAATAGGCGGTTTTGCTTTGAGTGTTTATTTCGACTTGACGTCTACATTGAAAGGGATGTATAAACCGATTGACCGTGAATTATCGGAGAAGCGAGAAGAAGGAATTGCCTTGGGTAAACAGGATCCCTTTTCAGTACTCGTTTTGGGAGTCGATGAACGTGAAGGCGATAAAGGTCGCTCGGATACTATGATTGTTTTGGCAGTCAATCCTAAGTTAAAAACAACAAAGATGATCAGTATTCCTAGAGATACGTATACAGAAATAGTAGGTCATGGTACCACGGACAAGCTAAATCACGCATATGCTTTTGGTGGCATTCAGATGTCGCTGGATTCGGTCGAAAATCTATTGGATATTCCAATTGACTATGTTATGGAAGTCAATATGGAAGGGTTCCAAACAATTGTCGATACCGTCGGTGGTGTGAGCGTAAATAATCCTTTTGATTTTACACAGGACTCAATTCATTATGCTGCTGGGGAGATTACGTTGGATGGTAAAGAAGCATTATCGTATGTACGGATGCGTAAAGGAGATCCCAACGGTGACTTTGGACGACAAGAACGTCAGAAACAGGTGATCGAGGGTGTATTGCATGAAGGGACTTCCTTGAAAAGCTTGTTAAAATACCGTAGTGTCTTCAACGCATTGGGTGACAATGTAAAAACAAATATGACTTTCGATGAAATGGTCGACGTTCAGAAGAACTACCGTGATGCCGCAGGTAAAGTCGAACAGCTTCACTTTGAAAACGGCGAAGGCAAGCGAATGAACGGAAATATATGGTACTATATTATGGATGAAACAGAATTACTAGGAATTACGACTGCCTTAAAACAACATCTGGAACTGAATTAAAGAAAGCCGTGGAGTATTTTTAATCTCCACGGCTTTTTTGATGTTGTTATTCATGGAGAGGATCCGTGTTTTTGGGCAATTACCTGCGATTCAAAAAGCACTTTATTCCCTTACTTGCCCATTCCCACGAATGACATATTTCGTTGTCGTCAACGCCTTTAATCCCATCGGACCCCTCGCATGTAACTTCTGCGTGCTGATACCGATTTCTGCCCCATAGCCAAATTCGAAGCCATCTGTAAATCGGGTAGAAGCATTATGATACACAGCTGCAGCATCGATCGAATTCAAGAAAATCACAGCATTCTCTTCATTACTAGTAATAATGGCTTCGGAATGCTTTGTTCCATATTGAGTAATATGTGCAATTGCTTCTCCGAGATTCGTAATAACTTTTATACTAACTGTTAACCCCAAATACTCCATCGACCAATCAGATTCGGATGCAACTTGCACATTTTCACATTTCCGAACGACAATTTCGTCCCCCAAAATCTCGACATCGTTCTTCTGTAATTTATTGATAAGCTCTGTTCCATATTGGTTAAACCATTTCTTATGAATTAAGATGGTCTCAATCGCATTGCAAACAGATGGGCGCTGTATCTTTGCATTCAATGCAATATTTGTAGCCATTTCCTGCTCTGCTGTTTCGTCAATATAGATGTGACAATTTCCCGCCCCCGTTTGAATGACCGGTACTGTCGCTTCGCGGATTACTGTTTCAATAAGTGTTTTACCTCCCCTTGGAATGAGCACATCCAAGTATTCATTTAGCCGAAACAGTTTCTTTGCAGTTTCTCTGCTTGTGTCTTCAATTAACTGGATTGACATTTTTGGAATTTCACTTTTATCAAGAGCTGTATGAATCGACTTTATAAACGCCTTGTTTGAATATTGCGCAGAGGAGCTTCCCCGTAAAATGACCGCGTTACCTGTTTTAAGAGCAAGTGTTGCCGCATCAACAGTGACATTCGGTCTTGCTTCATAAATCATACCGATAACTCCGATCGGTACCCGCTTCATTTCAATTAGCAAGCCATTCTCTTTTTCAATGGTTTCGACTGTTTCACCAATCGGATCTTGTAATTCGATTAATAAATGAATCGCGCTTGCCATATCTTTTATTCGTTTTTCGGTGAGCAGAATGCGATCAAGAATTGCATCCGTTAGCCCTTTTGCTTTTCCATCATCCAAATCCTTTTCATTTTCAGATAGAATGGACACTTGATCAGCCATTAATTGTTCGGCAATCAACGCTAATGCCTTGTTTTTTTGATCGGTTGTGACGTTCACCAACGAATAACTTACTTCTTTTGCAGCTCTCCCTTTTAAGTGTATCTCGCTCATGCTAAATCCCCCCCTTTTTAAATTTGTGCCCAGCGGTTCCGGTGAATGACTTCAACTGTTGATGAAACTAATCCCCCTTCTTTTTCCTTGTTTCTGTCTTCAATTGTGTTTCTTAATTCACACGAAGAATAACTTACTTCTCCCTTACCTAAAATTCCATTCAAGCCAAACACTTCAACAACGTCACCTTTGTGAAAATCCCCCTTCACTTTAACAACACCTGCAGGTAATAAGCTTTTTCCTTTATACAAAATAGCCTCTTCCGCCCCTTGATCCACGTAAAGTTCGCCTGTCGATTCGGAATGCAATACGATCCATTGTCTGCTCGTATTAATCTTCGCGATATCTGGATTGGAAATATAGGTACCGTCGCCTCTTCCTTGTAAAATCATTAGTAGCTTATTCGAACCTTCTCCCGTTCCAATGAAAACGGAAACGCCAAGTGATGTTGCTGTTTTTGCAGCAAGCAGTTTTGATTTCATGCCACCGGTCCCGACTTTCGATCCTATATCGGCAGCACCTTTTAGTAAGTCATCTGTAATCTGTTCGAGATAATTAAGTCGTTTCGCTAATGGATATTTGCGCGGATTTAAATCATATAGTCCATTGATATCCGTAAGAATAATAAGGTGGTCTGCATGGAGAAAGCCGCTAACAAGTGCTGACAGCATATCATTGTCACCGAAAGTCAGTTCTTCAACAGAGACGGAGTCGTTTTCATTAATAATGGGAACGATTCCCCGCTCTACCAGTTCAGTCATCGTCGAAAAGGCATTCCTGTAGCGTTCGCGATTAGAAAAATCGATTCGTGTCAATAAAATCTGAGCTGGTACGATTCCATGCATACTAAATTTTTCAATGTAGGATTGCATTAATAATCCTTGGCCAACTGCCGAAGCTGCCTGTTTTCCTTTGATCGTTACAGGTCTTGATGAATAGCCCAATTTTGCAAATCCTGCTGCGACTGCACCAGAAGAAACAATAATCACTTCATGCCCTGCTTTACGCAGTACAGCAAGCGCTTCGATATGATCATTAAATTTCACTTGATCAATTTCACCTTTAACATTTGTTAAAGAACTGCTCCCTATTTTCACAACAATCCGCTGTTTTTCCATTCCAATACACCCGCCATTCCACATAATTTCGACAAATAAAAAAGCCTTTTCATCCTGATATTAAGGACGAAAAGGCTTAGTTTCCGCGGTACCACCATAATTGGATGCTTGTGAACACATCCCACTTAACCTCATAACGCTGAGGGTCGCGCCCATGTTTTGCACAGGACTACGAAGGCAGGTTCTACGATTGTTATGACGGAATCTTTCAGCTGATAAATTCCGCTCTCTTTCACAACTTGTTATCGTATACTATTCCTTCATCACCGTTCAAATTTTAGAAGATTTTAAACTATCATACACCAGATGACTGAATTGTCAAGCTAATAAAGAGGGTCACCTTATACTAGTAACAAGGTGTCTCTCCTTATTAATTTATTGCTTCTACTTTACTAGGTGTTCTTTTATTTTTTACCCATGCGAAAATAACCGCAGCAATTAATGTGAAGCCAAGATAGCCCATCACTGGATAGACAGTACCAACAAGTTGGATGAATCCGATAAAACTTGCGCCGAATGCCACTGTACCAAAAAGTGTAACAGCTCCTTTAAAGCGGACAGTTTCGGTTTTAACGATACGAGCAGAAAATGCATATAACATACCGACCGCTGTGTTATAAATCATCCCCAATAAGATAATGGCCATGATTATGCCAATTGTCGGGTTTATATTATTTGCTAAAAACAGCATTGGCATGGGCAGACTTGCAATTTCCTTCAACTGAGTCAGCATTGAGATATTAATAAGTAAGATGAGAAGTCCAAGACCTAGACCACCAATGATACCTCCCCATGCGGCCACTTTCTCATCCTTTATAGTTCCCCCCATAACCGTAAGCATCGCTGCTCCAGCCGCTAAGTTATAGGATACATACAAGATTGCTCCTAAAAACCAATGAGAAGCGCCACGATTTTGAGCGGCAACCGCTCCTGTTAAATCGGCAGATGAAAAATCGAAATGGATTACCGAGTAAACGGTGATTACGATAACTAATAACAATAAAAATGGTGTGAATGCACTAATGAATGCGATAACTTTCTGAACACTCAAAGACACTGTCAAGATTGTCACAACCGCCATAAGAATACTTCCTATGAAACTAGGTATGCCGAATTGCTGTTCAAAAATTGCACCAGCTCCGGAAAACATGACAACTGTAACACCAAAAAGGAAAAATGTGATGACGATATCAACTATTAGCCCTAAATAGCGTCCGCAAATATGATAAATTACATTTTGATGCGATTTTGTTTGCAAACGACTTCCTAACTGTGTCAAGTTCATTCCTAAAAAAGCAAATAAAGCAGTTGCGACAAGCGATCCAACGATACTAATCGGTCCAAAACTAGTGAAAAACTGTAAAATTTCTTGACCAGATGCAAATCCTGCTCCAACAATTACTCCGATAAAAGCTCCAGCGATTTGAAAACTTTTTCTCATAACCCATCCCCCGTTTTAGCCGCAGCATCCCACTTTATAGTCAAATCACTTAAAATTAATTTTATTTTCTGATTTCAATAGACGGAAAGGATGCTTTAATTCATCCTTTCCTACACCTATTTAGCCTTTTTCTTTAGGCATCATTCAGCTTTGTAATGAATCTCCTCTACCGTGAATTTATCCATAGCTCTTAAATTCGGTTCGTAACCTATACCATAGGCGGTTGGAACAGTAATATAACCGTCCTCCACGACAACTTCTGGAGTAATAACGTCTTCCTCCCAGTAACGTGAGGATCCAGCGGTGTCCCCTGGTAAGATGAAGTTTGGAAGTGTTGTGAGCGCTACATTATGCGCACGACCGATTCCTGATTCCAGCATTCCGCCGCACCAAACAGGTATTTGACGTTCCATGCAATAATCATGAATTTTCTTCGCTTCAGTAAGACCACCAACACGACCGATTTTAATGTTAATGATTTGCGTACTACCAAGTTCAATCGCTTTTCGTGTATCTTCAAGGGAGTGAATGCTTTCATCCAAACAGATTGGTGATTTCAATTGTTTTTGTAATTTCGCATGGTCGATAATATCGTCTGAAGCGAGCGGTTGTTCAATCATCGTCAAGTTAAATTCATCCAGCTGTTTGAGAAGTTCGATGTCTTCTAAGGTATAGGCCGAATTGGCATCTGCCATAAGTGAAACATCTGGAAAGTTTTTTCTAAGCACGCGTATCACTTCAATATCATAGCCAGGTTTAATTTTAACTTTAATTCGCTTATATCCCTCTTCCACAAAACCACGTACCGTTTCGACCAGATTAGCAATATTTTCATGGATCCCGATACTGATACCCACTTCAATTTTATCGCGTTCGCCACCAAGAGCCTGCGCCAATGTCAATTCGTTACGCTTTGCATAGAGATCCCAAATAGCACCTTCCACAGTGGACTTTGCCATATTGTTTCTGCGAATCGCAGCGAACAATTCACTTACTTCGTCGGGATGCCCGATTTCCCTTCCTAATACGATAGGTATCAGAAAATCCCGGATCATATGTAGGTTTGTTTCCAGTGTTTCTTCGCTGTACCAAGGCGAGTGAAATGCCACCGACTCCCCCCACCCCGTATTACCCAACTCATCTTTCACTTCAAGTAACAGAAAATCTTTGTCTTGGAACGTACCAAAACTAGTTGTGAACGGGTGCTTCATTCTCATTTTCATTTTTCGGATTTTGATTTCTTTTATAATCATTCGGATTCTCCTCTATTTTTTATTGTCAGTGGAATTGTGTTTCTTTTTACAAATTGATAATAATGAACGCCTTCTTCCGACCTATTCACTCCTACTAGCGCATAGCCAGAACCAAATAACGTTTGAAAAACGGTCCTTATTTTCAATCGCCAGTCGAGCGCTAGTTCAGGTTCATTCTTTTTGATCGACTGAAATTGCTCTGGTACCGGAACTTCAACACCAACACTGTTTAACAGGACATTTTCCGAATCCACAACTAGTGTTGGATTTCCTTTATGGGATTTCTCAACTATAAATGGTCGATCATAGTCGGAAACTTGCGGTGTCCACTTGTCCTCGACCCTTTCGCTCGAAACCCACCATTCGACTTGAAGACGGTCTGATGGTAATCCTTTGTTCAAACCATCTTCCATTTCACCGTAACAATTAACTAAATAAGTATCGCAAATTGCGTACAGTTTCGACACATTTAAATAAGCATTGCGACTTTCCAATGGATCGAATGTCCAAGTAATCAAATTGTATCCCATTTCCTTGGCAATTTTACGCTGTTCATCCTTTAGCAACTTTCCGATTCCCATCAGTTGATAGTTCGGTAGAATGCCAAGCATATGCGAACATAAATATGGCTTACCATTGGTGAAACCCGGAAAACCATATGAAAAGCCAACGATTTCATCACCTAAGAAAGCGCCTAACAATAACCCTCCATTTTTCGCTGCTGTATAGGTTTGATGAGTCGGTATCGGATCAAGGCCCCAGATTGCTCGTTCAAGCGATTGGACCAGGCGCATGTCTTCATTCGTTTCTAATTTGCGAATGGATAGGTTGACGTCCATTTGGTTCACTTCCTTCTCTCTAACTGCCCGAATGAATGGATGACCGTTCGAACGAGTATTTCAATTCCAGTCAGTATACTATTATGATTGAATGTCATGTTGGGATGATGAAGGCCTGGCGATAAGTCGCAGCCAAGACCGAGCATTGTCGCTTTGACAGAAGGTCTTTTTAATGTGTAGTAATGGAAGTCTTCTCCGCCTGGTGTGACAATAGGCGGTACCAAAAATTGTTCCCCGACTGTTTCCCTTATCGCTTGTGCCATCAGTTCGACAGCAGTGTCATCGACTTGGGCAGCTGCAATTTCCGCGATTATTTCATAATTAATGATAACATCAGACAGTTCTGCAACCGAACTAATCGCTTTATCAACTAAATTCATCAGTTTGTCCATAACCACGTTTGTTTGGGCGCGTAAATCCAGACTAAATACTGCACTTCCCGGAATGATGTTGGCTGACTCTCCACCCGCTTGGAACATCGTCATTTTTGCAGAATGTGGGACCATTGGGTCAACGTGAATGGAGTGAATTGCCTGTACGAGAAGTGCCATCACTTCTATGGCGTTTTGTCCAAGATGCGGTCTTGCTCCATGCGCATCCGTCCCCACGATTGTCCCTTTAATCATTTTTGCAGCACCATGCATAATGGCTGGGGATGCGTAGCCATGACCGATTTCTTGAATCGGACGGAGATGGACACCATACAAATAGTCGATATCGTCAACGATCCCTTTTTCCACAAATGATAATGCGCCCGTCCCTTTTTCCTCAGCTGGTTGAAAAATCACTTTTAGTCGTCCGGTTTTCGGATACCTAAGCTTTTTCAAAACGAGTAAAGCGCCAATTGCAATCGTCATATGCGCATCATGTCCGCATGAGTGGTTCGCTTGAAAGACCCCATCCACTTCCTGCCAGAGTGCATCGATATCTGTTCGAAGTCCAATACAAGGATTGCCAGACCCCACTGTTGCTACAAGTCCCGTTGAATCGTCGAATGTAGTAACTTGAAATCCTTCACTCTCTAACAATTGTTGCAAATACCTAGTCGTCTCAATTTCCTGCCAACTAATTTCAGGATTTGAGTGTAAATGGTTAAAAACCTTTTCAACAATCGGCTTCATTTCTTGTAACACTGCCTTCATTTTCAATCAACTCCTTCAACAAATAAGAAATCGCTTGGTATCGATTGATACGTTTCACGTCTTTTTTCGAAACTGTCCTTCTCCTGCACGGACAATCCTGCAATAATTGCATTCATGAATGAAAATAGAGAAGCCGTTGCATCGAGCGTCGACTTGTTAGGCGAATAAATTGGAAATAACAAATCACTGAATGCATGAATTGGGGCTAACATAGAATCAGTAATGCCGATAATGAAAGCTTGTTGTCTATGTGCCAATTGCGCAATTTGAATTGTTTCTTTCAAGTATCGATGAAACGAAATGGCGATAACGACGGACTTATCGTTCATTTGACTGAGCGTTTGGATTACATCCTCCGTTTCTGGTCGTAACAGTCTGACATTTCCTTTCACTAAACCAAGCGTGTATGAGAGCCAATTGGCTGCGGTATACGAAGAGCGAAGGCCAAGAATATAAATGGTTTCTGCTTGAGAGAGCTGCTCGATTGCCTTTTCGTAGTCCTCTTCTTTAATTTGTTTCATCGTCTCTCCAATCGCTATACGATCTCGCTCCATCACTTTTGTGAAAAAATGCGGTGCCTGTTCAAGTTCCAGTTTAGATTTCTGATATGTTGTGAAGCTACTCTCTTGAAATAGCAATTGTTCACGGATGACCTTTTGTAGTTCGCCATAACCAGAGAGATGCAGGCTATAGCAAAAGCGAATGACTGTCGTTTCGCTGACACCGATGCTCGACCCAATTTCTTGTGCCGTAGACATCGCAATATTTCTTGGGTTATCGATTATATAAGTCGCGACTTTTTTCTGGCTTTTTGACAGTTGGTCGTAATACTCGTGAATCAGGTCTTTTAATTTCATCTTCACTCTTCCTTTTTGAAGTTCTTCCGTCATTACCTTTTTAAATGAAGTGTTGACTTCATATTAATTATTTTATTACCTTAACATACTTGTTCGCGGAATACAATGTATTTTCTGATACCTCACCTTTTCAACGAACCTTTAGCTTCTCGAAAATTGCTTGCTATATATGTTGAATTAAAGGGTCCCATTGAATCTGTCGTGTCGCTCAATAAGGATAGAATTTTAATTCGGAAGCCACTGAAAAAGAACTTTTCCAGTTTCCTCTTAATTCTGGGAGTGGATTGTAGAACGCTTGGCGTTTTAGGGATACCTTTGCCGCGTCTGTGCTAGGGTGTTCATTAACGAGAGAAATGTAATTTTGAGATGTATATACTGGGATTATAAGGTGATTACTAGTTGATGCTAATTCTATTCAAGAAAGACGTACTCCAGCTGGCAAATTTCATCACAGCTAATGAAACGCTCTTTCTCACATAGACCATCTAGCGAAGGCGCGACTTCGTGGTAGCCAGAGCGATAAGACTAAGGAGGGATGCAGTTCAATCCCTCCCAAGGGGTCTTCTTTCTGGCTTATCGCGGGAGGCATCCACAAAGCGTCGAAGCGGTATTGGTGGGATTTCTATTTCGTTCCAAGTATTAGAATTTTTCATTGGACTCCCAAAAGCCATTGTACAGCGCATACGCCGTATTCATTTGACCAACATATATAGAGCTATCATTTAGGGTTATACATACGTTAAATATGGTAAAATAGCTATGCGAGGTGGTTATATAATGAATGAAAATGAAAAAATTCTTGGGGATGAGCGTCGCCAGCTTATCATCGATACATTACAGACATCTGATAAACCGATTACAGGAAGAATTCTTGGAGAAATGACTAATGTCAGCCGTCAAGTGATTGTCGGGGATATTACATTGCTGAAGGCAAGAAATGAACCGATTGTCGCAACAAGTCAGGGCTATATTTATATGCATGTGCAAGCGGGACCCCCGAGAATCGAAAAGACGATTGTTTGCAAACATACTCCGGACCAAACGATGGAGGAATTGAACATCCTTGTCGATAATGGTGTTACTGTGAAGGACGTCAAAATCGAGCATCCAGTCTATGGAGATCTTAGTGCTTCAATCATGGTTTCCAATCGGAATGAAGTAAAAGAATTCATCAAGCGAATCAAAGAGGCAGATGCTATTTACTTATCGAAGTTAACAGAAGGTGGTATACATCTGCATACGGTAGTTGCGGACGACAAAGCACATATCAAAAATGCGGAAGAAGCACTTAGAAAAGCTGATATTCTCGTCGAATGATGTAATGAATCGGGTGTTATATTTACAATAGGTGCAACTAGCATATAAACTTGAAAAGGTCGATTTTCTATATAGGAAATCGACCTTTCTTATTTAGTTTTCTTAAACTGAATCACCCATTAGTTCAGAAAAAGTAATTCTATAGTTAAAAAGTCTACTCATCGAGAGTGCATGCATCACTAAAGAGGCCCATCACGCATCAATTAAGATATAGCTACACTACCCACTTTCTAGATTGCGGAGCTCGGATTGATATTAATAGGACATAAAAAGAGTGAAGTCGCTCGTAGTAATGCCCAATTAAACGGTGGGCTGTGATAAGAATTTTATCCTTTTTTTAGAAACGAACTTAGCTAACTCCAAAATTCTCAGAAAGGATATATTATTAACATGCCGTATAGCTAGCTTAGTTGCAGTCGAGTTTCTTCACATTACACTCTTTACATCGACTAAGACATTTAGCAAATCGCTTATCGGTAAAAGGTCTTCTGTTGTATCATACATTTCCATTTTTATTTCAGTTATCTTCGTTCCGAGCATGTATTCACCAATGACAATTTCAAGCAACTCGAAGACTGGTTCGAAATAAGTGTCATAGTCCCCTTTGTATCCTTTGATATACAACGTAAGACAGGAATTTTTCTTTTTCTGATCTTGATTATAGGTGAAAAAGACATCATCCCGAGTCAACTCGATTCCATTGATGTTCACACCGTTGTTAAGATCTTGTTGCTGATTGAATGCCACGATAGAGAACCTGTCTAAACGTGGTGCAGCATCCACCAACCGAATTACATCCGGAAAGTTTTTCCCTATACCAGCCGCACGAATGGTGAACTCCCGTTTACCATCAATTAGTTCTTCAATAAATGAAAATACTAATTGTGGATTCACCTTATTAATCATCCGATTCAACCCTCCAAACAATTTTTCAACATCCTGTTCTCGAAATATATAAAGCTCATCTTCATGGTTTTCGAACCACTCCCAAAATGTGATAACAGGATCTTTCTTTTTAAATAAATTTCTAATCAAAATAAGCATCTCCTTAAAAAAAGATATATAAATTCAACTTTTTCAAGTTGAGTCAATTTAATACTATATACGTTGAAATAAAGAATCCCGTAGAATCTACGGTGGCGCTCAATAAAAAGAGAGTTGTAATTCGGGGTGTGGATAGTAAATCGCTTGGCGCTTTGGGGATGCCTTTGCCGCGCCTGCGCTAGCGTATTCATTATCGAGAGAAATGTAATTTTGAGATGTATATGCCGAGATTATAAGGTAATTACTTGTTGATCTTACTTATATTCAAGAAAGATGCACTCCAGGTTGCAGATTTCATCCCCGATATTGAAATGCGCTTTCTCAAATAGACCATCCAGCGCAGGCGCGACTTCGTGGTAGCCGAAGCGATATTAGTAGGATTTCTAATTAACCCCAAGTGTGGGGACTTTTTCAGTAGCCTTCCAAAAGCCCTTGTAAAGTACATACATCGTATTCATTTGTTCAACATATATAGAGGATTTTGTATTAAAATCCAAACGAGGTTGATTTCCACTTCAGGCGTACGCTTTCCCACAGGAGTCGCCGCCTCCTGTTACAATCAACAGACCTCATCCATATCAATGAATAATTAATTGCTAAAATACGTTAGTGTTAGTGTTCGCATTTACATATAAAATAGGCAATCATGAAATTGATTCAGTTATCGCGAAATAAAAATCATTACATTCTTAATCATAATTTTTGATCATCTCTTACCTCTGAAGAGTACCCATTATTTTAACTAGGAAAGACCCCAATCAATCCTTCCAGAATAATACCCATAAGCAACTTCAAATAACGGAAGACTCTTTCTTTTGTTTCCTTCTATAAAAATAACGCCATATATAAAATATCATCCAAGCTATTACAGGAAAAGAACTTGTAATATATTGCTGTTTAGTTTCAGCAAAAAGCATAATTAATACCCCTGCTATCATAGCTGGTATCATAATAACAAGCCATATCCTAACTTCCTTATTTTTAAAATTCAGTTCAAATCGGTCACTCATATCCTTCACCTCTTTTTTCTTTAACTTAACCTACCTGTTACTTGAAGAAGTAAGGGAGATTATTGATTCTTGAAGTAATGCACCCGTAAAAAAAGCATTCACCACTTTATACCATCGTTAAATCATAATTGTTCATCCACACTATGCCATTTTAAATCTTCACTAATAGATACATTTGTATCTTTAGGATAACCGTAGTAATAAAGTTTTTTTCCATCTTTATTATACGCGGTAGGATAAAGAAAATTTATTTGTTCACTGAATGGAAACAAGAAAGAGATCCGCTCTCCCTGTTTTATTTTCTTTCTTTCTATATTAGATCCTACACCAGCTTCTATATATGCAACTTCTTCATCGTTTGATACAATACTCAAAAAAGCGCCAGCATCATTTTCAGTTGTATAGCTGATTCCACCAACCGGTTGAAGTTCATCTGAACTATACGGAATACTTGTTGATACACTACTTCGAAACCTCCCCCCAGACTTTTCGGAAAATACGGTTTGGTATAACTCTTTTTCGTCACTCTTAAATAAAAAAATAACAGATAAGCCTGTATTATATTCCTCTATCAACTGTGCATCTTTTGGAAGGAAGGAGTGACTTTTGGCTTCACTTAGTGCCGTGAACCTGTATCCACTAATAAAGAATATTAAAGTATTAATTCAGTAAAGTTTGTCAGTTGAATAAGGACTAACTTTCTACATTAGCATTGATAAATCATTCTCATAAATTCAAATCTACTTCCATTTGTGTCCTGTATAAATGTATCAACTTCTTTAAATCCAATTTTTCTATATATCTTTATAGCCCTTCGATTGAAGGTTGCGACTGATAATGTTATTTTTTCTGGTGTGAATTTTGATTTGGCAAACTCCAAACCTGCTTCGACAAATTCCATTCCATCTCCATTACCGGTTAAATTCGGTTTCATCCCTAGCCCAATATCAATAGTATTTTTACCAACGTTATTAAAAGTAAAGAATCCTATCGCATCGTTGTTTTTAGTAACAAAAAAGTATGAGTCACCCCGTTTTTGAGGTTCTAAGAACTCAACTAAATCTTCATTATCCGCTTCTATATCGTAAAAAGCATATTCGGCATCATAGTGCCAATTATATGCAATCTCTTCCGCCTGTTCTTGTGCCAAAATCTCAAAATGATACCCCAACATTATCCCCCTAGTAGTAGTTCTACATCATTCTCCACTTATTTCCCCTGTTCCGCATGAAAGCTATTAGTCTTCTTGCAATCTGTTTTCCACCTAACGATATGTAGTAGATCATGCATTCCAAGTTACTTATAAAATCGGCATTACCTGACTATCTACCATTACATAGAGGTAATTCCTAACAGTAAAAGCATAAGGACCGCTAAACAAACACTTAACAATAAACACAATGTGGCTGCTATAGAATTATTTTTATAATCCTTTATCCCAAAAATAAAGCCGGATAGAACTGTCCCCCACCATACTATAGTAAAAACTGATTCTGGAAGGATTCCTAATATATTGGAGAAAAACAATGTAAATACAAGTAATTGTAATGCAATCACAACTAGAACAGCCCTGCATGGTTTATTTCGAATATTTTTGTTTTTTATTGAAAAGAGTACAGCGGAAATACTTGCAATGAAAAATATAAAAATGAGAACTAATGCTATATTCATGGTCAAACTACCCACTGGATCCATCCCTTCAATCATTTTCCACTTAGCAAAAACCGGAAACTTTTCACAAAACCTTCTTAAAATAAACATGTGTCGTTCGTTCATTTATTTTCTTAATTTTACCTGTTTTTGAGAAGCCCATCTTTTCATATAAATAGCAATTCCGTTTTTCTTCCGCTATTGTAGCTAGTTCCCAACATACTGCTTGAGGAAAAATTTTCTCTATTTGCGTTATCGCTTTCTGTGCAATTCCTTGTCCCTGATATTTCGGCAGAATAAACATTGGACTGATCCAAAATTGAGTTTCCTCTTTCCAAAATACACAAATAGCACCTACAAGAGTAGTATCCGTTATTATTTTATACACAGCTCCCGATGGAGTGTTTATCCTTGTTAGCATTCTTTCAATCGTTTCATTCGCTGGATTGGTATTGTAATCCTCATAAATATCAAGTAAAGGTGAAAATGCATTTACTTGAATATCGAAAATGGATTGCGCATCAGATTCGATTGCCTTTTCTAACAGAACCTTCATAACTCTTACCTCATTTCTATAATTCAATAGGATTACGTTGATAAACAGTTTTAAGACATATAGTTCTTTCAATTCTCAGTTTAAAAGGATTTTTTCTTTCTTTTAATATCTGCTATCAAATAGGAAATGATAACTACAGGAAGACTTATCCAAAGCAACAGTAATTCGAAAATCAACTAGAAAAGTGACGACAAAAATCACTCAACTTTAGGGATCTGTTTTTCAAAAAAGGGATGAAACTAAATCGCTTACTATATAAGTTAACGATTCATATAAGAGAATGACTGGAAAATTGCAGTTATTATTTTCCTCGGCAATGCTCTATTAATAATTTCTTTTACGCTCAATTTTTCCATCTCTCTGATAAGCAATTGCATCAGGCATTCCGATTAACCATTTCTTCTGCATAGTTTACTAAAGTAAGATAAGATGATTCCCCTTTTAGAAATTGAGATGTTTCCAACAAAGGCAGTATAATTGCATCTTTCTTTTTCGAGAACAAAAGGCTTTGTTTTTCATCATCACCATCAAAATCATCCAGTTTTGTTGTAAGTTTGTAGATAGACTCAAATTCATACCAGTGAAAGTCTTGCTGAATAGTACTTTTTATTACTTCTCCAATATAAGCCCCTATACGCGAAGAAAAGTTTTCAAAGTGCTTACTCAATAATTGAGTGCCGTTTTCGGTATTCAATAAATTCACTGCATACTGATCGATATATCTCAGGCTATCCATCGTGAAATCTAGCTTCTCTTTAGTAAGGTTTTCTCTGTCCCAGGCGTCTTCTGAAACGTCTTGAAACAGAAGTTTTGCAGTTCCTTTTAAATGGTCTTTTTTTAAAGTTGTTGCTTTTAGAAAATTGAACAATGTATGTAAATCCCCCTCTATCTCATTGAAAAAGAATCATTTTTATTGAGTCTACTCGAGGACTTACGTCGTTTCTTTTCGACGTTCAGCGTAACTACTCAGTCGCTGCTATCATCTTTTCCGAGTACAAGTTCTTAATTCACAAAATTTCCTAGAACGAAACTTTCAGTTAGCCCATTCCATTCTACTTTCAAAACTAGCTTCTCTTCTTGCTTCGTTGAAGGGCTATTTGAACTTAAACTTTTGTTATGGTACATACCATTTTCATTCAGTGATACATTGTTCGCACCAAAATTTAGCACTCCATTGGTTGTTGTTTCAACAAAATAATCAAATGTTTTAATGCTTTCTAACTCATTGCCTTTATAGCTAATCTGAATTTTATATTGTTCATCCCCGTCAGTCTGAGTAACAGTCACTTCCGCCGACCAGTTTTCACTCTCACCAACGAATTTCAAATCTTGATTTTGACATGTACTTAATAATATAATCATTGAAACTATGTGAATGGATACTAACTTTTTCAAAGCTTCCCCTACCTAACTATGCAATATAGTAAAATAAAACCTGCAATTGCAATCAAAGCAATGATTTCTATAAATAACGGACTAACTCCTCTTCAATTCTGATTTTATACAGGAGCCACAGTGTTATTGCTTATTGGACTTTTATTGTTTGTTCATATGAAATCTCGTTGCAGAAGAACTAGGTCTTACTATCCCCATCGATAAAAAGACAGAATTACGAAAGTTGGATATTTTAATTTTCTTATACGAGCACCTTCCTTTTATTTATTCGACGCTTCTTGTACTTGAAAGTTGCATATTAAGAATTATTAGATAACCAAATAACTGAAATAAAAAAGCAATTCAAATTGTAACTGAATCGCTTTCTTGATCCACTTTATTACGGGATAGTTAATCTCGAATAATTCCATGACTCGTTCCAACAAGAACTTCTTTTCCAATTTGGTTGCGGTACACAGTACTCATTGCTATTTTTTAAGTCCATCCATTTGTTCAACTTGTGTCATCGTCAACTCACACGTTAGCGCCCTTTTTCATCCAGTTCCATGTGAAAATATCCCCTACTTTTAGCTCCATTATTCAATCACTCCCTCAATGAATATACCATACTTTTTATAGGCATGAATGAATTGTCACTCATTTTAATGTATTGTTTAAAGTCGGATTTCATTTGGCTTGTTTTATAGTAGCCACCATTAAAAAAAATTATCTTATCTTATCTTTAATTGTCCCAATTTCAAAACGAATTTTTAATTTTTAATATACAAAAAAGCCTTGTCTATGTAACTGTCTATTGGCTTCCCGGAATCAATTACCAAACATTCAAGATTAAAAGGCTTTTTACTAGCATCTACCTGTTCCCTGAATGCACACTCGGAGTTAACTTGACTTATTTAGCTAATCATCCGTGTGCGTTCCTTTAGCCTAATTTGAATCTCCTTAATATCATTAAGATAACATTCAACATACTTATACTTAACATTATGTTTCTTAGATAATCCAACCCCCTTTTCAACCATTTCCGTATAAAAACAGGGACTATCAAATATAACACTTAAGCCTTGAGATAAATGAAAATCTATGAGTGCCCATTCGATATCGTACGATATTTTACCCACATTATCCGCTACTACATTAGTAGACTCCAAAGATTTTAATAAAGATGATTTTACAATATCGTGATCTATTATAATCGCACCGGTTAACTTTGCTAGAATTCTGGAAAGAGTTGACTTCCCTGAACCCGGAAATCCTGACATTTGAAGAAAAAACATAAAATCCGCCTCCGTTTTTCCACGTTAGAATCTAAGATTTTTTTCAACTTATGCACCTTTTTTATATTAATTTAATCTATATCTCGTTAAGTCGCTCCCATTCACTTAAATACATCCGTTCAGTCAATCTTTTCGGATTTTCTATTTTACAAATGAACTCCAAGCTATTTCCATCGGGATCATTAAAATGAATTTTAGCGTGTGCATAATCGGCGTGAGGCATTACAAAGGCTTCTGTTGGTTCAAATCCAAATGCCTTTCTTGGCTCGCATCCTCGTTCCTTTAACCAACTTACTGATTCCTTCAGATCCTGCAAAGAAACTTCAAAGGCGATATGCCTTATTGACGGATGATATTCCAATTCGACTTTCTCAGTTTCCCATAAACCTAGCCAACTTTTATCTTTTTCAATCCATAAAAAAGCTAATCTATCTTCCACTTTGTGATCAAATTGTAAACCTAATTCTTTGTAAAATTCCACTGAACGATCCAAATCCCTAACAGGTAAATGTGCTTCATATAAGCCTTTAATCATTAACATAGCCTTCCTCTCGTCTCTTCTTTTTACTATTAATCATAATCCTTATTTCATTAAATCCATTAAAAATGCTAGATCTTCCGGGTAACCGTGTTTAATACTTTGAATTTCAGAAAGTGATTTCCAGTCGACTTCTATAATGAGTTCATCAGGGTCATTAATTCCTTCGCTTTCTCTAAAATAATTTACTAGAAAGTAATAAGTTTTCACTTTATACTCTTTGAGCTTCACTTCTTTAATAAACAGTTTTTCTACTATCTCAACATCATATCCAGTTTCCTCTTTCACTTCCCTAATACAACATTCTTCCGGTGATTCACCTACTTCTATGCCACCAGATGGAACAGCCCAGGCTTCAGACCCAACGCTTTTCACCATTAAAAGATCTTTATTTTCATTTATACAAATTGCTGCGGAACCAAACCACTTTTTCATCTAATCCTCCTTTAAAATTTCATTTTATTCTATTCAATAAAAAAACCAAGCCATAACCGGACCAACGATAGACCCAATTATAGCAGAGAGCGTCATAGCGATGGAACTATAGGAGGCTTCCTGCTCCCCAAGTTCAATCGCTTTCGATGTTCCAAGAGCATGGGCCGCTGCTCCCAACCCGATGCCACGGCCAATGGCAGTATCGATGCAAAACCATTTCAAAAATGTCGGTCCTAGTATGACACCTGTAAATCCTGCAATCATCACAAAAGCGATAGTTAACGAAGTTACTCCTCCCAATGCCGTAGCAATCTGTATGGCTATAGGCGTTGTAATCGATTTAGGTAATAGTGAAAAAACAATTTCTTTTGGGAATCCCGCCAGCTTCGCAAAAAGCATACCGCTTGCCATACCAACTAGAACGCCCACCGCTATACCTCCCACTATTGGTAACATATTCAGTTTGATTAATTCCCTTTGTTTATATAAAGGTATGGCCAATGATACGATTGCTGGTCCCAATAGCAAGTCAATCCACTTTCCACCAAGCATGTATGTATCATATGGGACTTTAAAAAGAACGAGAATCAATATAATCCCAATAGTCGTTGTTAAAATTGGGATGAAAAACGCTTTGTGATATTTAAAATATAATAAGTTCATTGCAAGATAAATGGCAATTGTTACAATGACAAAGAGGATTGAATACATCATTATTTGCATGAAAATTGGTTCTCCTTCTTAGCAGATTTCTTAGCAAGAAATTGACTTATAAAACTAGAAATCCACATCGTCAAAAACGTACTGATTATCGTGATTGGTATTAGCAGGAATCCTTTTCCCGCAAAGACATGCCCGTAATTCATTACGCCGACAGTCGCTGGGATAAAATATAAGGGCAAATAAGATAAAAGGAAGTAAGAGCCCGATTCAATCCATTCAAGCCGAACTAGTTTTAATGAAAGAGCCACTAACAAAACTAAAAGTCCAATTATGCTACCTGAAAGTGGTAAATGGAGAAAATCTTTAAGCCAGTTCCCCATCAGAACAAAAGCATATAAGCCTATGATTTGCAGAATTATTTTTATGTACTTCATAGACGGTTCTTTCCTCCTTTCGTATCAGTATAAAGATATAGAAGTAAAACATCAAAGACGTTATGAAACTATTTCAGAAATAGAACGTATAATATTTATCACACCCATTTAAAATACATAAGGAGGTATTATACATGTTTTCACCTTTTGAAGATGCTACGTTTACCTTTGTTCCCATCTTTATCGGTATAGTTGCGATTATAGTTTTTGGTGGAATTATTTTCGCTATTGTGAAATCTATCAGTACGTGGAATTCAAATAATAACTCCCCGAAACTGACGGTACCTGCTGAAGTCGTAACAAAAAGAACACAAACTTCCGGCGGAGCTGGTGATTCATCGGCCAGCACTTGGTATTATGCCACATTTCAAGTGGAGAGCGGAGATCGTATGGAACTAGCAGTAAACGATTCCCAATATGGTATGTTAGCCGATGGTGATATAGGGATGCTAACTTTCCAAGGTACTCGTTTTGGTGCATTTGAACGCGTCAATAATGTGTAACTAATTATTTGTAAAGGGAATCGAAGTATTCAAGATGATATATAAACCGAACATAGGCGCCTTACCAGGGATAGCCGAAACGGATTTGAAGGATTTATTATTTCAACTTATTTATAATACAAAAATCCCGGATCTAGACTCTATTTCATAGAATCCAAGGTCCGGGGTTTATTGTAAAGAGAACTATTCGCCACTCTCTTTAGGTTTTTCTTTTTTAGGGAGCAGTTCGGGTGTCGAGTCAAGCTGATCAAGAAATGATCTCGATTTTAATCGAATCCCTACTTGCTCATCATATATTGTTCGGACTAGTTTTTTCATGAATTCTTTTGTCGTCTTCTTCAATGTTAAATTACCGACCCGATTTATGGGAACGTTATAAAAGGTCCGAATCAACTTCAATTGACTGGGTGAAATCCGTATCGCATGCTTATCTACATGGAAACACCGATGACAGATGAAACCAATTTGCATAAAGGAAAAAGCAAATTCGCCCTCTGTCGCTCCACAATTTGCACATTGATGGAGAATTGGATGGATGCCGGCGACCGGTAACATTTTCCACTCGACGAATAATGCTATGGCTTCCGGATCATATTGCTCGTTGATGGCATGAAGTGCCTCATAAAGTAATCCATAGATACCGGCAACACGCTCATTATCCTCTGTCAGCTTATCAATAAGTTCAACAACGTAACTCGCATAGGCTGTTGCTTCCAAGTCCTCGCGAATATACCGCATTGAATCGATAGGCTCTCCTTGTTCAAGCGTTCCCATCCCTTTGCCGGTACGAATTAGAAATGAACCGTGTGTGAACGGCTGCGTCACTGCAGCTAGTCTACTCGCCGGTTTCTTCGCTCCCCGGGCCATCGCCGTCATCTTTCCGCCTTCACGGGTAAATAGCGTGACAATTTTGTTGGATTCACCGTACGGAATCCCTCTTAGAATGATTCCCTCCCATTTGTTCAGCGAAGCAATCACCTCTTTACTTAGCTTCAGCGGCTAGACTCTCGGGTTATAAGTCAGGCTGGCTGTGCAGCAAAATGCGTGCCGCTTCGCCAGCCTGACTTATACCTGTCGTGTCTGAGCAAGCCGCTTCCGCTTTTCTTTACTTAATACTCGTCATCTCTAAATCCGAATTCCTTCAGATGACCTGGTTTATTTCGCCAGTCTTTCTGCACTTTTACCCATAATTCAAGAAATACTTTTGAGCCAAGCAGCATTTCGATATCATGTCTGGCATTCGTTCCGATTTCTTTTAGCAAGGCGCCTCTTTTGCCAATAACAATTCCTTTTTGAGAATCACGGTCGACGACAATTGTCGCCATGACATTGACCATTTCCCGGCCTTCTTCGCGTTCAATCTTCTCGATTACAACGGCGACGGAGTGTGGGATCTCTTCTCTTGTCAGATGTAATACCTTTTCACGGACTAATTCAGAAATGATGAATCGCTCAGGGTGATCTGTTACCTGATCATCGGGATAGTATTTAGGCCCTTCTGGTAAGTATTTAATCATCGTTTCAAGAAGTCGATCGACGTTATTACCATTTTTCGCTGAAATGGGCACGATTTCAGCAAAGTCATACTCGGCTGTATACGAAGTGATGATTTTGAATAAGTCGTCCGGATGAACAAGATCAATTTTATTAATAATCAGGAAGACCGGTGTTTTTGAGTTTTCAAGAAGTTCGATGATGAAACGATCACCCCGGCCAATCGGCTCATCCGCATTGACCATGAACATAACCACGTCAACTTCTTTCAACGTATTGCGGGCAGTTTTCACCATGAAATCACCAAGCTTATGCTTTGGTTTATGGATTCCCGGTGTATCGATGAAAATGATTTGAGACTTGTCTGTTGTGACAACACCTTGTACTTTATTGCGAGTTGTCTGTGGTTTGTCACTCATAATCGCTATTTTTTGTCCCACCACATGGTTTAGAAACGTTGATTTCCCTACGTTCGGTCGTCCAATAATTGAGATGAAACCCGATTTGAAAGCTTTATTGTTTTGCTGCATATGAAAGATCCTCCTTAGAAAATGCTCCCGGTAGCAATTTCGCGACCGTTGTTTCTTCTACATCCCCATTTAAGTTCGTAAGATAGACAGGCATTGAACCATCGCAAAACTCAGCAATAACTTGTCTGCATGCACCACACGGGGAAACAGGACCTTCGGTATCTCCAACCACTGCAAGTGCTTTGAAGGTACGAATGCCGTCGGAAACCGCTTTAAAAAACGCCGTGCGTTCAGCGCAGTTCGTCATACTATAAGCGGAGTTTTCAATATTGCAGCCATGATAAATAGTCCCGTCATCGGCCAATAACGCCGCCCCGACTGGGAACTTTGAATAAGGGACATACGCTTTCTCTCTTGCTTTTTTCGATTCAGCCAGTAATTTTTCTACATTCATAAAGACACCTCTTCAATTTAATTAAACCATTTAGGAATAAATAGGATCAGTCCGATAATTGCGCTTCCAATTGCATATATTAAAACCGCGCCAGCAGCAAGATCTTTCGCTTGTTTCGCAAGCGGATGACGCTCTGTTGTTAACAGATCGACAACACGTTCAACCGCAGAATTCATCAGTTCAAGCGCTAGCATTCCACAAATCAGAATAATAATGACAAACCACTCTAACTGCGATAGGCCCGTCATAAAACCCGCTACAATGACAATAAATGCGGCTGTTAAATGGAACTTCACATTTCGTTCCACTTCTACTCCGTGACAGATTCCATTCCAAGCGTACACGAAAGATTGTAGGAACTTCTGCATTGAAGTTCACCTCTCAAGTCCGAATAAAGCAAGAATCTCCTTTTGCCTGCCGAACATCTCTACTTCATCTTCTTCAGTCATATGATCATACCCCAGAAGATGAAGGAAACCATGAAGAGCAAGAAATCCAATTTCACGATTGAAATCATGTCCGTATTCCTCAGCTTGACGCGCGGCTGTTTCTACAGAAATAAGTATATCACCTAACACGGTCGGCATGCCTTCTTCCGGCACAATTGCCACTTCGCCTTCCGTTAATTCTTCAAGCGCGAATGAAATGACATCTGTTGGTACATTTTTACCTCGATAGGTTGCATTCACTTCCTGAATGTCAGTATCCGTCATAAATGTTACCGAAACTTCCATTTCGCCCGTTAATCCTTCTTCTGTAGCGGCATGGTTTAATAGCTTTCGGATCATATCCTCAATTTTTTTATCGATTTTAGTCGTTTCGTCCTCAAAATATATTTCTAGCATCTACTCGTATCTCCTTTCATACTCACTTTGGGTATTCAATCCGGTTATGGAATATCCCATTTAGCGTTTCACAGATAATCTTTTCAGCTTTTTTTAATTCCTTCATGGAAAGATCACATTCATCAAATTGGCCGTCATTCAATTTATCGTTAACGATAGATCGAACGAGTGCTGCAATTTTTTCTGATGTTGGTTCTTTCATCGACCGAACCGCTGCTTCAACGCTATCCGCAATGGAGATAATCGCGATTTCTTTCGTTTGAGGTTTTGGGCCTGCATAACGGAAATCTTCTTCTTTTACATCTTCTCCAGATTCCTTGGATTTAAAGTAAAAATATTTTAAAGTGCTCGTCCCATGATGCTGACGCGCGATATCGATGATTTCTGCTGGCATTTTATGCTTTTCAAGAAGTTTCGCGCCGTCCTCGGCATGGGCAATAATAATATCCCTGCTTTTTTCAGGCGGCAAAGCATCATGTGGATTTTGTCCGGCATGCTGGTTCTCTATGAAGAAGCCAGGTCTAAATGTCTTGCCGATATCATGATAATAACTTCCCACTCTTGCAAGAAGACCATTCGCACCAATCGATTCACATGCTGCATCGGCCAGATTTGCAACCATAACGCTGTGGTGATAGGTGCCAGGCGTTTCAGTTAGTACTTTTTTCAAAAGCGGGTGATTTGGGTTCGATAGTTCGATAAGACGCATGTCCGATAATAACCTAAATGCAGACTCAAAAAATGGCATCAGCCCGATTGTAAGCGCTCCTGATAAAATTCCGGAAACGACTGCCGCTATCATATAATACACTAATTCATTCAAAGTATAAGATGACTGTGTCATCAATAGGTAAAATGCGATGAACATCATATTTGAAACGGACACTCCTAAGCTCGTCCTTAAGATGTTCGAACGTCGACCATTGTCGCCAAGTAAATACAGGCTCATAATCCCGCCAAAAAGTATGTACAGTGCAACTTCCATCTGAATGATTGCCGCGTATCCCTCCTGCAGAAGAATTCCCGCCGTTGCCGCTGTGATAATTGTCGTCATTAATGCGAGCCGCTCGTTCGTTAATAACTTAATGAGCATCGGTGCGAGTGCTGTCGGAAATAGAAAGGCCAATAGGACATCAAAATCCTTTTCAATGAGGGATAAGAGTTTCATCATAATCACGAGCAGGAAAAAGACAGCTAGTACAATGAGCAAAGCCTTTTTCTTCACAACCCTATTTTCATTCCATGACAAGAAATGCATGTATATAATCGCGCCAACAAACAGCACAAATAAAATGAGGCCTGCCAGCGGTTTCATGGATGACTGATTTGACAATACGCCCGCAAGCTCTAATTGCCTAAATACTTCTTTATCTATAACCTGGCCTTCACGTACTATTACTTGTCCTTGCAAGATACGGGTAGGTTCAACGGTTTCCTTCGCCCTTTCAATCCGTGCCTTTGTTGACTCCTCATTGACCGACTCTGTTTCAACCACAAGCGACCTGCTAAGTGTTGTCAAAGTTTGTAAGACAGATGCGGGCAACGAATCAGTAAGTCGGATCTTCCGCTCCACTTCATACCGGACAGTCGATAAATCAGCCGTTCTGATCGGTTTTGATAATTCCTCTCCCATTACGCTAACAAGAACTTGTTGCATTTCCAGCAAAGCATCCGTCTTTTGGGCTAAAAGACTAGAGATTGCATCGTCACTTAGCCGCAGACTAGGCTCTTCCTTTTCTAAATTGGCCAATTTAGCACGCATTTCAGCAACTTGTTCCTTTACAGGCTTAACCGGCACTTCTGATTCAGTCTGATCTGGCTCATTCGCGTTTTTCACTTCGATAAGGAAGTCAAAAAGTGATGTTGCGATTGCCTGCCTGTTTCTTGCAATGTCTTCTGAAAATACATACGCGGGGCCTACTTCATGAGCAGCGCGTTCCTTTTCCTGTTCCGTTTTCACAGTATCTTCAACCGTTTTCAGTGAACGGATGGTATCAGGAGAAATTTGAAATTCCTCTAACTCATACGTTTCTTTCTTTACACTCCCATACATAAAAGAAAAAAGAAGTATAGTCGACAATCCGATGAGGAATAATGAGAAATAAGTAAATTTAATGGATTTAAATAGTTTCCAAATTGGCTGGAACATTGAAATCTCTCCCCTGCCTCTCTATCTATTAGTAGAGCAGCTAGCTAGATACTAAAGAAAAAGCAGTCACTTACTATGACTGCTCTTGTTCATATGCTTCAATTATTTTAGCAACGAGCGGATGGCGCACAACATCCCCTTGCTCCAGATATTGGAAATGGATATCGCCGACTTTTTTAAGTATTGATTCTGCAACAATCAATCCCGATTCAGTACCTCTCGGTAAGTCGATTTGCGTTTTATCTCCATTGATCACCATTTTCGAACCAAAGCCCAGTCGTGTTAAAAACATTTTCATCTGCGCTTTTGTCGTATTCTGAGCTTCATCGAGAATAATAAATGCATCATCGAGCGTCCGTCCCCTCATATAAGCGAGCGGTGCAATTTCAATGACTCCCCGTTCCATAAGCCTATCCGTTTGTTCTGCTCCCAGGACATCGTGCAGTGCATCGTAAAGCGGACGCAGATATGGGTCCACTTTTTCTTTCAAGTCGCCAGGAAGGAAGCCCAGGCTCTCTCCTGCCTCGACTGCAGGACGCGTCAGAATAATTCGTTTCGCTGAACCGGTCTTCATGGCAAGAACAGCTAGTACAACCGCTAAATATGTTTTCCCCGTTCCAGCAGGTCCGATACAGAATACCAGATCTCTCGTACGGACAGCATTAACATATTCACGCTGGCCAATTGTTTTGGCGCGAATCGCTTTCCCTTTCATATTCCTTGAAATTTCTTCATCGTACAATTCTGCAAAGTACTCGATTGTGCCGCTTTTCACCATCTCGAGCGCTGTCGAGACGTCCCGTTGATTGATATTAATTCCTTTACGGATTACTTTCAGCAATTGTTCTAAAAGCACTTTAGCTGAACTCCTATTTTCTTCTTCACCATTGAGCGAAATCGTTTCTCCGCGTGTCATGATTGAAACGTCCAGCTCTTCTTCGATCAACTTCATATTTTGGTCAGACATTCCGAGAAGCATGACCGCTTCATTAGGGTCTTCGACATGCAGTTGAATCATTTGCTCATCCAATAGGCTCAGTCTCCTTGGGAATCAGTCTTTTGACAGCAATATTGTCATTGATAAGAAACAATATAGTCCCACTAACTTTATCATTATCGAATGTCACGTGTAAAACTTTTTCATCTAAAATAATTGCTTTTGAAAAAGAATCTGATAAAAGTTTGTTTTTTAGCAGTGGAATAAGCACTGTTTCCTCCATGCCTTTTTTCAATTCAAACTGTCCTGCTGTTTCTTTCATATACCTATCGGTCTTAACAAAGGACCAAGGAAAACGCCCCGTTTCGTCCTGCTGATCCCACGGCAGTTTAAATGTGTAGTCGACGATTTCCTCGCCTTGCAATTGGAAATCTATCTTTTTTGGTAAACTAAATGAATATTCAACCCAGTAATCTGCATATACGGCTCCATCTGCTCCGACAATTGTCGTTTTATCACCCTGTTCAAGTATGCCCGTGGCAAGCACGTCCCCTTCCTTTACAGTCTGATGAACACGTCCTACCCTTTCCCCCTTTTTTAATTCAAAACGGGTTATAACGCCCCCTGTACGTGCTACAAGATCTGATGGTGGTCCATCTTTTTCAATTTTGTCATTTGAGGGAGGAGAAAGCATAGGGATCACTGTGAGTGACGTACCCACTCGTTCAAATCGAACCCAAGATAAAGCTGGATCATCAAGCATCAGTTCACGTCGAATTTCCCCCTCATCAGGAATCGATGCCAAAGGTTTTAACGGAACAATTGATATTTTATCTAATTTCTTATCAATTCGATCCACGACTTCCGGTATATTCGATTCGATATCTACAGTCCACAGGAAGAATGAAGCACCGAATGGAATAAGACAGGCAATCAGGAATCGTTTGGAAGAAAAGATACGGTTGGAGCCTGACTCAATTCCGGCAACTTTAATCTCCGCTTTTAAACGATAATGTCTTCTGTTGCGGCGGATAACCCTAAGCCCATTACGGTCAGTCTTAAAACGCGCTACACCATCTACGACAGATAACGATGCAATTTTTGTCCTTGTTGTAATAAGTTTAGTTAACAATCCCGGCAGATTCCCATCACCTGATAGTTTAACTTCAAATCGTTTACGCATCATATGCGGATTCCCTGTCTGTACCCGTCGTCACATTCATGGAAGTAATTGAGGTGAATGTAAAGACAGCTACTTCTTCTGATAGCGTTTCGACCGTCAAGTCACTGCCTGAAGCTTCAATTCTGTATTCTCCACTGCTGATGATTGCAAAATCGGGGCCAAGTTTCAACAAAGAGTAAGGACCATTAACCCTTAAAGTAGTGAAATCTTCAATCGTAACTGATGAACCCGTATTAAATAGTTTCCTCAAAATATAAAACCCCCTATCCACATCGTATGATTCGGATAGGGGGTCAATGCTTATTGTTTTGATTTTGGCGGACCAAAAATTTCAGAGAATACAATGCCTTTCAATAGGTCATTCTGATTTTTCGGCATTAAGTTATGCGACTCCATAGCTGTGGCAGGTTGACGTTTACCGCCATGTGCAGACAATCTTCCACTATGTCGATTTACTGAAGAATCGGGACGTTCGGTGTGACGATTCGACGAAGAATCAGTCCGTTCTTTTCTCTCATTAGTTGATCTCGAAGGTTTTGCCTCTTCAATAGCAAGTGGAGTTGGTGTCTTTTGCTGTCTTTGCAATTGGCGACTAGGTGGTTCTGGGTCTTCCCCTGCCATCTCTTTCTGCAATTCACGGTACAACTCTTTAGACATCTCTTTTAATTTAGTTGTCGGGCTGTCAGGAGTACCGCCTGTTGCCGTGAATGGCTTAGACTGCGGCCCCTTTGCCGGTTCCTTTTTCTTGCTCTTACTGTTAAAAATAGATCCGACAACAGCCATAATGATAATAATGATTATCTGTTCCATCCGTGCATCCCCTTTCCAGGAAATGGCTTCTCAATTATTAGTCCTTCTTAATTTCTGAATCATCTCGATTTCCACCAAAGTTGCTAATGGAATCTCGCATTCCTGTGTCTGCCTGGATATTTTTATAATTCACATAATCCATAACACCAATATTACCTTGACGTAACGCTTCTGCCATAGCGAGCGGAACTTCCGCTTCAGCACTGACAACTTTCGCACGCATCTCTTCAACTTTCGCTTTCATTTCTTGTTCACTTGCAACAGCCATTGCACGGCGTTCTTCAGCTTTTGCCTGCGCAATGTTTTTATCGGCCATTGCTTGTTCAGTTTGTAGTTCCGCACCGATGTTTTTGCCGATGTCAACGTCTGCAATATCAATTGATAGAATTTCAAATGCAGTACCTGAGTCAAGCCCTTTTGCTAAAACAGTTTGAGAAATCATATCTGGGTTTTCTAATACTTTTGCATGGTCAATAGATGAACCGATTGTTGAGATGATCCCTTCACCAACACGTGCAACGATTGTCTCTTCACCAGCACCACCGACAAGACGGTCGATATTGGCACGTACTGTAATACGAGCTTTTGCTTTTACTTCAATCCCGTTCATTGCCACACCCGCGATGAATGGTGTCTCAATAACTTTCGGGTTAACCGACATTTGAACTGCTTCCAAAACGTCACGGCCAGCAAGATCGATAGCCGCTGCACGTTCAAATGTAAGTTCGATATTTGCACGATGTGCAGCAATTAACGCATTGACGACACGGTCAACGTTCCCTCCTGCAAGATAGTGACTTTCAAGCTGATTAATTGAAACATCAAGTCCAGCTTTATGAGCTTTAATGAGTGGATTAACAATCCGACTCGGGATTACCCGGCGAAGACGCATACCAATCAGTGTGAAAATACTTACTCTGACGCCTGCCGCCATTGCTGAAATCCACAGCGTCACAGGGACGAGTGTGAAAAATACCGACAATATGAGGATTGCCACAAATGCTATTGCAATGATTGTAACTACACTTCCTGCACCAAAAAGTTCTGCCATTATTTAATTTCCCCCTTTTCTACTGATTCCCTTACTACAACCCGGGAACCTTCAACCTTTACAATGATAACACTTATTCCTTTAGCAATGTAGCTTCCTTCAGAAACGACATCGATTCGTTCACCATCTAACTCAATTGCACCCGATGGTCTCAGCGCAGTCGATGTTTTTGCAATGCGCCCAAGCAATTCAATTCTGTTCACATTCGAAACATAGCCACTTTCTGTATCAGTTGTATCCATCAATACAACTTTGTTGAGCAAGTGCAATTTTTTACCGAAAAATTTCATAATAATCACCATCCCTATAACAGCGATAGCAACCGCGATAAGGACAGAAATCGCCATATACACAGGATTGCCGCCCGCCATAATGATACTACCAATAATTGCGAGCGTTCCAATGACCCCTGCTATACCATGGGGCAAGAAGAATTCCGCTACGATGAGAACGACCCCTATTAGAAACAGGATAATCGTTTCATAACCTGCAAGCCCGGCAACAAGGTGCCCGTAGAAAAATAAAATTAATGAAATCCCTGCCATCGTTCCAGGCACACCGAATCCTGGAGAATACAGTTCAAGTACAAATCCCAATCCAGCTATTGATAAAAGGATAGGTACCACGACTGGGTTCGTAATGAAACGCGCAATTTTTTCAGTAAATGTTTCACTAGTTGAAATGATTTCTGCGTTTTCAAGACCTGTAACTTTTCGTAATTCATTGAAAGATGCCACTGTTTCTTCACTATATCCGACCTTTTTCGCTTCATCTGCTTTAAGCGTCAGCAGTTTTCCTACTCCAGCCCGGTAATCATGTAAATCTATGTCGGGATCTGCCATCGCCTCTGCGTATATCGGTTTTCTTCCTTTTGACTCAGCGGCAGTTATCATATCTGCAACCCAGGCACTCTGCGCTTTGACACCGGCCGCATTTCCTTCAGAATCGATTACTTGTGCAGCTCCCATTGTTGCGGTTGGCGCCATATAAATCTCATCTGCATGAAGGGCAATGAAAGCACCGGCAGACATCGCTTTATTATTAATGTAAGCGATTACTCTCAAGTCACTCTCATCCATAAGCTTGGCAATTTGGTCAGCTGCATCAGTAAAGCCACCCGGCGTATTAATCTCTAGGATAATGGCCTCTGCCTTCGCCTCTTTAGCTTCAGTGAATGACCGTTGCAGAAAAGCATACAATCCTTTCTCAACCACATTTTCAACTGGAACTTTATATACCTTAGAAGTTGCAGCTCCTGTTTCTAAGAGTGGGAACGCGAACACGGAAACGAATAAAATGAACAGAAGAACTCTTCCTATCATTTTACGCATAGTATTTTTCACCTCTCTCTATATAATCTATTATATATCTTTATACGTTCCAAAAGCTCGGAAGTTTCATTTTCTTTAAAAAAGATTATGTTTCTTCATAAAACAAATAAACCGGAAAACCCATAAAGGATTTTCCGGTTTACCAAATTTTAAATTTAAAACAAGGTCGAACTCATCACCACAGGAAATCAGAATTTACGTTTCCTTGCAGCTTCAGATTTCTTTTTACGTTTTTCACTCGGCTTATCATAAAACTCACGCTTTCTTACCTCTTGTATTGTTCCACTTTTGGATACAGTACGTTTGAAGCGGCGAAGAGCATCTTCAAGCGATTCGTTTTTACGAACAACAGTTTTCGACATATCTCTTGTCCCTCCCTCCAAACACACTTCTAGAACACGACCAAGTGCCATGTACTCATAAATTATACCGCGGATTTAACTATAGGTCAATATAAAACTTTCAAATTAATAATCGGATTTAGATTCTAGCCCTTGCATAATCTGGACCCCAGAACTTGCACCGATTCTTGTAGCCCCTGCATCAATCATTTTCTTCATGTCTTCTAAGTTTCGGACACCGCCTGATGCTTTGACGCCCATATCTGGTCCGACCACTGCCCTCATTAGTTTAACGTCTTCTTCTGTCGCACCGCCTGTTGAGAAACCTGTCGATGTTTTCACAAAATCGGCACCTGCAAGGACCGAAAGTTCACATGCTTTTCTTTTTTCGATATCCGTCAAAAGGGACGTTTCGATAATCACTTTGACAATGGCTTTCCCTTTTGCCGCATGTACAACAGCTTCAATATCTTTTTTCACAGTTTCATCATCGCCACTGCGAAGAGCACCGATATTAATAACCATATCAATTTCAGTTGCTCCATTTGTAATTGCATCTCCAGTTTCGAACGCCTTAACTTCGGATGTTGAAGCACCTAGAGGAAAACCAATAACTGTACATACTTTCACAGGTGATCCTTCTAGCATATCCGCTGCTGTTTTAACCCAAGTCGGATTTACACAAACGGATGCAAATGTGTATTTTCGTGCCTCTTCACATAGTGCTGTAATTTCTGTTTTCGCCGCGTCCGCTTTTAATAATGTGTGATCAATATAAGTTGCAAAATTTGTATTCAAATGAATACCTCCTCGAGTTGTCCGTACTTCACACATCATATCAAGAACAATTGATTTCTGCACGGAAAAAGCTGAGCTACCCATAATAGGGCCTGCTCAGCTTTCAAAGGAATGTAATTAAACAAGCTGAGTTTCTTCCTCAATAACGCGGACAAACTGTCCTTTATTGTATGGATAGCCTGCTTGTACAATTTTCACACGAACAATTTTACCCACCATAGATTCATCAGCGGGAAGAACAACTTTTAAATAGTTATCCGAATATCCTTCATAAAGACCGCTGTCCGGATCAAGTTTGTATTTCTCTTCTGGAATAACTTCAAGCACTTCATTTTCAAATGTTGACGCATACTGTTTCGCCAGCTGATCGTTCAATTCAATCAAGCGATGAACACGTTCATTTTTCACATCCTCAGGAACCTGGTCATCCATTCTTGCAGCAGGAGTCCCTGTCCGTTTTGAATAAGGAAATACATGCAGTTCTGAGAATCGGTGGTCACGGATGAAGTTATACGTTTCCATAAACTCTTCTTCCGTTTCACCAGGGAAACCAACGATGACGTCCGAAGTGATTGCCAGTTGCGGTAGCGCTTCACGAAGTCTGTCCAGACGTTCTGCGAAAAATGCCATTGTATACTTCCGCCGCATACGTTTCAGAACTGTATCAGAACCCGACTGGATTGGAATGTGTAAATGGCGGACGATGGTAGTTGAATCGCGCAAAACATCAATTACTTCATCCGTCAGCTGACTCGCTTCAATCGAACTGATACGAAGACGCTTCAGTCCTTTGACTTGTGCTTCAAGATCACGGAGCAAACGTGCAAGATTGTAATCTTTCAGATCTTCTCCATAGCCGCCCGTGTGAATGCCCGTTAAAACAAGCTCAAGATACCCAGCATCCACAAGTTGTTGCGCCTGACGAATGACTTCTTGAGGATCGCGCGAGCGCATAAGTCCCCTCGCCCACGGAATAATGCAGAACGTACAGAAGTTATTGCATCCCTCTTGGATTTTGAGAGACGCACGCGTGCGATCCGTAAAAGCAGGGACATCTAGTTCTTCATAAACCCTGTTTTTCATAATGTTGCGGACAGCATTGATTGGCTGCCGTTCCGTACGGAAGTCATCGATTAGTCCAAGTAGTTTTGTCCGGTCTTGTGTGCCGACAACGATATCTACACCTGGAATCGCCATGATTTCTGCAGGAGATGTTTGTGCATAACAACCTGTTACACAAATAACAGCATCCGGATTTTTTCGAACAGCACGACGAATGACTTGTCGGCTTTTCTTATCACCAGTATTCGTCACAGTACATGTATTAATGACATAAACATCGGAGTCCTTTTCGAAATCACCGCGGTCGTATCCGGCTTCTTTGAAAAGTTGCCAGATTGCCTCAGTTTCATAATGATTCACTTTGCAACCTAACGTATACAGAGCTACGGTTTTCGGAAGCACGTTGTTACCCATATTTTTTCATCCTTTCATTACACTCAATAAAAACATGACTTATCCTATAATATCACAATTGTGCAAAATTGGTCTAACCTTTCAGGTCATCAATTATTAACGATGGTTTGTTAAATTGGGCACAACACAACCTTACTAGAAAGAAAAAATGGTCTGTAAACTTCAAAAAAGTCCTGCTTGTTAGTCGATACTAGAAGAAAATGGCGAGCGTACTAACACGGCTTTCTTCGGGAGCAAAGTTATAACTTATTAAAAAACTACCTAGGGATAGTCGTAAAGAATCCAATTACCCGGAATAGGAAATTGGTGAAATACACAACATTAGATTGTTCTTCCTCCGGTGAGTACTTTAAAAGGGAACCTTCCATTCCTATGCAACATTGTACAAACGTCTTGGAAGACCTAGATCCGTGACCACCGCGTCGGTCTAAACATCCCCAAGGCCGGTTTCTATTTGCGTCCATAGATACTGTTAAACCAACACTTCAGACAACACTTGTGTAAAATTTGTGTAAAATCATTTAAGTGTAAATTTTTGTCCGCTTACTCTTTCGGTAGAGTAAGCTTTTTTGGCTTGTCTTGATTATCTTATATGCTAATCATTTCTTCTCGCTCACCCAGTCATTCAGCCACTCAATTTCCTCCCGGGATAAACTTTCTTCTTTTACTTCCCTATCTACTACCTTCTGCCAATTCGCTTCTTCCCATTCTAAATGCACTTCCCACTCACGCATCACTTTAACAGCGTTTTCTGTTTCTAGTTGCTGTCTACTTTTGAAAGGTATTATAATCGCCATACACGCCACCTCTTCCGATAAGATCTGTTCCTTCTATTATAGAGGGTCAAATTGAAAGAATCAAAAAAGCATTTACTATAAGTATTACGTTTTTTCGAGAGTGCATAGAATTATCTGTTTTTGTAATTTCAATCGTCACTCTATATCCGGAATAATTTGAAACTATCGAAGTGTTTATGTAATAATGAATACAATGGATAAAGAAACCAGTATGCAGCAAACGGGCCATTTTGTGATGTACGAGAGAGAGGTTGTGTCTAAAAATG
>DYWT01000100.1 GCA_020742515.1 Sporosarcina psychrophila | reverse complement strand
GAAATTAAACCAGGTCGCCCACCTACAAATGAAATAATGACCGCAATTGTAAACGAAGCATATAACGCGACACGTGGGTCTACACCCACAATGAACGCAAAAGCCAATGCTTCAGGAATGAGTGCCAGTCCTACAACAATACCCGCTAAAATATCCGCACGCACATTCCCAAACCATTGTTGTTTTAAAGTATACATACTGTTCCCCTTTCATGAAGTCTAAAATTATAAAAAAGCTTATGCCAATGTTAGAATGTTAATATCATATCATTTTTATTCCCATAAGGTAATACTTTTGGGAAGTTAGGAGCGAAAAAATGAAATACGGATATATACGTCCGATAGTCTTGGATCAACATTGCGCCCACCAATTAAATGCACTTTTCATTGATACATTATTTAAAGAAACACATGGACTTGCCAGGAAAAGAACAGAGCTTGAACACTTATTAATGGCGCTCAAAAAAGATGATGAACTATTCGTCCAAAATATTGCAGTATTAGCTGATTCCCTGCAGCAGCTTTTAGATATTTTACGACTAGCAGAACGAGATCAAATCGCTATTCACTTCCTCGATGAACAATTAACCAATCAAACAATACAAAAAGCTTCACTACTTCAAAGTGCTGCTTTTTTTGCGGATTTACAATCTAAATTTCTAAGCCAATCTTCTACATTTACGCTACAAGCTGCTAAACAGCAAGGTAAATCGATTGGTCGTCCACGAAAACCAGATGATAATTTACAGTTGGCTTTTGCAATGTATGACAGTAAGACCTATACGTTATATGACATAAAAGAAGCGACTGGAATTAGTAAATCCACTTTATATCGTTATTTGGATGATCGCTCTACATTGATATCCGATGGGAAAGAGTAGTAGTATTAAAGCAAAAGTAGCTAGCAATAATAGTACAATTTAAAGGGGTACCTTTTAAGTTATATAGATAGTAGATCACTAGCGTCGCATAAATATCGCATGAAGGTAATCGAAGAAATTTCCAATTAGCCTTCTTACAAGTTATTTTATCTTAATGCGACGCTAGTGAAATCACCAATAATTGAGGGACTGCTGAGTCATTATAAATCCCTCTTCCGATGGAAACAGTGGAACCGATGAAATGAGCTTTAATCTGTTCATCTTGTGAGATACGCAAGACGTCTTCCCAAAGCTGTTGGCATTGTGTGATCGTCCAACTATATTTTCTTTGATAGATCGGAATAAGGAATTGTTTACTTCTTTATAGGAACTTTAGTAAATTCGTTTCATTAGCTTTCACTTTTTCTCCTTTTTGTATGGAATGGTAAAGGGCTTCTATATGGCGAACTATTATGGTTGTTTATACTTCAATAAATTTACTAGTGAAAGGTACCAGGTTACAATAGCAATCTATCAATTTTAATAATCGCCCACACCCACCACCGAACGCTTAACCAGTGTTGTTCACTCTACAGTTATCACAAACTCAAATGGAGCTACTTTTGATCCAAAAGGCGCTTTTTCTTTTTTGAACAGAAACGTCACCATCGAAAGGTCATCAGGTAAAGATGGGGATACAATGTATGAATACGCCATATGCCCACCAGAACCTCCCCCTCCATCACTTCGACACGTATAGTCCGTCCCTTTTTGGTCCTCTACTGACAGCTCAAAAAAGTCATGCTGGACAAACTCTCCTTGGATATCTTCAGACGCGTCTCGATCTATCGTGAGAGACACCACACTCGCATTGGCATATTGCTTCACGAATGTCACCATACAAAACAAATCATCTTTTTCAAATGATCGTAAAACGGGAATGTTTTTTAGAAATTCTTTTGGTTCAACAACAGGTCCATACAAATCTTCTGTAAACAAATGCCCGAAAAGAACGTTTAAAAATGCCTCATCAAACTGATATTCTTTCGCCCATGTCGATATACGTTCATTTGCCGGAAAACCAGGATTATTATTCGACATCTCTTTTCGTTGTTTCACCAACGCACATAGTTGTTCATCAATCGTTTCAATTCGTTCATCATAATGCTCTGTCGGTCGTTCAAACCCCATTCGCCTCATTTTCACCATCTCCTTTATAAAAAAATAAAGTCATTACTGAAAACTCTTACTATCTATTATATACGAGGTGTGTAATTATCAAACAACCCCGTTGGTAACCAAAAAAAATAAAAAGTACCTGCATGTGATACAACCGCAAACACTTCACATATCTGAATAAACACACAAGAAAGTCAGATATTCATCATTTTGTCTCATCATTATTCTGTTTTTATGCAATTATAATCAACTATCAGAGTAGGTTCACACAGGTTCCTAAAATTCACACAGACACTTAAATTCCATATTTATTCAATTGATGGGGAGTGTTTTTCCCACCACTATATACAAATCGTTAATGATTAAACTGTTTGATTTATGGGAGGCCCTACCTGTTGAAATGTTCGACTCCAATCGATAAGCTCCGACGCAATCATCGGTTTAGCAAAATAATAGCCTTGAATAATTGGATGCTCACACGTCGCTGTTAAGAACTGGGCTTGTTCCTTTGTTTCGATGCCTTCAAAAATAATAGATAAATTTAACGAGTTGCCTAGTGCAATAATGGCTTGAATAATAGACGAATCTTTAGCTGATTCCGGAACTTCATCAATAAATGACTTATCAATCTTCAGCGTGGATATCGGCATTTGTTTTAAGTAAGATAAAGATGAGACACCCGTTCCGAAATCATCGAGGGCAACAGAAAAACCTTCTTGACGGAGGTTACTAACTGCACTCATCGCCTCTTCAATCTGCTTTACAAAACTTGTTTCTGTAATTTCGAGCTCAAGCACCTGTGGTTCGAGGTCGTAATCCTTAAGTGTACGTTTTAATACTTTCAAGAGAGATAATGAGGTAACATATTCGCCTGGTATATTTATTGCCACTTGCCCAAACGATACCTCATCTTTACGCCAATTTGAAATTTGGTGACAGGCTCGCTCAATTAGCCAGTCTGTTACGTCAATCATACAACCACTTTCTTCCAATATAGGGATAAATAATCCTGGAGAAAGCATTCCATATATCGGATGTTGCCAGCGAAGCAACGTTTCAACACCAGTAATTTTCAATGTTTTTCCATTTACTTTTGGCTGAAAGACAAGATATAGTTCATCCTCCGCCATTGCACGTTTGATATCTTTCACAATTTCTCTTTCGAATGTATAGGTATGTATTGTGGGATCATAAAGGATGATTTCATGCTTATATTGGGTAAAGGGGTAATTTAAAACATCGAGTACATTTGAGTAAATTTCTGATTTTTTCTTTTGTTCACTAATCGTTTGCCATGCACACACAGCTGGAAGAACGAATTCTTTATGTTGGATTACAAGTGGCTGACGAAGTGTTTGCGCTACCTTTTCCATCGCGCCATGAAAGTCTTTCGCCATATCCGAACTCCCTGATAAAAAGGCAAAACGATTGCCCTCAATTCTGTGCAAATCAGACATAGGCGGTTTTACTGATGTCATCAGGGCTGACACACACTGTATTACTTCATCACCAAAAAGATACCCATTCTCTCGGTTGACCTTCTCCATATCATGTAAATGCCAAATCGCTAACGTTTGCTGATTCGAATAATTTGCAAGCCTTTTTTCAAATAACCGATGATTTGGTAATCCAGTCAATGAATCATAATAGATTGTACGATATTTCACATAACGATCAAGAACGCTTGATAAAAGCAGTAGGCCGAGCAAAAAAGCCATGCCAACTGTTACACTTAAGCCGATAAACGACATTTCAGCTCCATGACCAGTCGTTGAAGTATTTGAAACACCTGGAACAACGTAAAATGACATGGCCTTCATCCCTGTATAATGCATACTTGAGATAGCCAACCCCATGATAATCGCTGTCGTTAGTTGAATGAACCGGCTTTCCATAAATCGTTGTAGCGCAGAAAGGATGAATAGTGCAAAGAAAGAAGCAAATATTGCAATGACAACGGATGCAGTAAATAACCATTTGTCATACACATGGATTGCATCCATCTTCATTGCAGCCATTCCAACATAATGCATCGTCGAAATACCAAGTCCCATCACGATGCTAGCAATTATTGAGTGCCAAAGTACTTTTCTCGATCGATTTGCGATGTAAAAAGCAAGAAATGATGCAAGCATAGCTGGTAAAATTGAAATGACGGTTAGTAAATGATCATAATACATATTAATAGGTAAAGAAAAGGCACTCATTCCAATAAAGTGCATTGACCAGATTCCAAAGCCCATTGCAATTGATGCAAGCGCAAGCCAGAAGTTTTGGTGAAAAAAACTATTTTGCTGTGCACGGTTGTGCATCGACAACGCCGTAAAGGAAGCAACAATTGCGATAATAATTGACAGCACAACAATTGGGTATGAATGCTCCCCCTCGAGCTTGATTAGATTTGCTTGCGGCAAATTAAAACACACATTAAACATTCCTTTCGTGAAATCCTAAATTCACCTTCACTTTTTTATCGGTTGAATGCGAGACTTTGTTAGTGCCACCAGCGTCAAGTTTGCGGGAGACATAATTCTGAGGTACCTGTGTGTGACTCAAAGACAGGCTAATCACATATCCGAATAAACAGACATAGGGGTCAGATATTCGGCATTTTACCTTATCACTATTCTATTTGTACACGTCTGTTGATTAACCAAAAGTAACCAGTAAATAACTGGATTACCCCCTAGCTACTACTTGTATAGTTGCGCGTTTGGATTACTTTGGATTGAATGACTTCTATTACGATTACCGAGATGTCTGGATATATAGGGATGCGACCTTGTCGCATCCCTATATACTTTTTTCGGTAATCGTATGGTGGTCCTTCATCCGTCGCGCTCCAAATGCATAAATACACGTAGTGCTGAAGCTTTTTGGGACGAAAGAATAGAGGGGCATCTACCTGGATAAAAGCCGCCAAAGATGCAATTTTGGCGGCTGATGCTTTCTATATGGTTATTTCTTTTATTATAAAAGAAGTGTCACTTTCTATAATACATCACATGAATTAGATGCATACTCTTTCTTAAAATTAAGCAAGAAGCACATTATACAACGTGTAAGAGTGCCCGAAATTGCATCTTCGGGCACTTACACTCTCCATAGAATGTCATTCACTCTTTTCTTCCAAAACAACTGCATTTTTCACTTGAACATTGTAGGAACGCGACAGGCATCTATTCACAACAGGATTACTGAAAAAAGTGTGGCTAGAAGTGACGGAGTCACTCCTAGCCACACTAGGATCCCTCAGTAAATCTGTCATGAATAGTTAACCGTAAGCGGGCCGTAAATAGTCCAGTGAAAATGAAGGTCATCAAGCCCTTCTCACTAGTGTTTTATGCAAATAAATGGTTAATCAACAGACGTGCTATTTGTATGCAGTTGTAGTGAGTTACCAGAGTAGTTTCATGCACAGATGCCTAAAACTTATCAATAACAGACACAACGTCGAGATCGTTCTCGACTAGTTCTTTTTTAATTCTTTTATTCTCTTTGGTTATTGCTAAGGGCACTTTGCCTTCTGTAAAAGGGGCAACTTGCACTTCCTCTTGGGTAGAATGTGGTATTGACAGACCAAAATGGAAATTCTACGTTTTTTCACTCTTCATATGTTTTGCAAACCCACTTATGCCCATCCCGAGTAGTGTCGAGATGAGCGATCAAAATGGAATTATTGGAGTAAAATTAAATTGCCACATTCAATCCAACTTGTATTGCAAGTGATGGTAACGCTTGAAACAGCGACTCTTTTATTAATAAATTCATCAAACATCCCCCATTTCGAATAAATCACAAAAAGAATTCCACCTACTAGGCAGCGTTTTGAAGGCAGCACAACTTCTTTTGCCTAGACGAAAAATCCTTATCGCTCTTTATATAGACAACATTCTCGAAAAAGGATACAAAATGGTGCTATTTATTTTTCATAAGGTTGAAAATGAAGTGCATGATGTAAACCAAAAAGAAGTCTACGGCTACACCGGAAGATAGGGAGAGATTTAAAAAACGGATAGAAGAAGTTTCGTGGGAAAATAGAAATAGCAAAAAGGAATCTAACCGTTCAATCGTGCACGAGCAGATTCCTTTTTGGTAAATACATAATAAATTAACGTAAAAAGACCTAAACGTCTGCAAACGTCCAATTTTTAGTCATTACATACTATTTTTATTTAGATGAGTTAATTTCATAATCCTAAGCCCTTACGTATCAAGGCTT
>DYWT01000099.1 GCA_020742515.1 Sporosarcina psychrophila | reverse complement strand
TGGGAACAGCTAGTATCAGTACAATTCCCGCACCAATTTTCAGTAAACTCTTATTCTTTTTCATTGCAGAATCTTCCTCTCAATCTCGCTTAACGGAATTTGTATTTTACTAGCATTGCCATTCAAAATATAATGTGCAAATCCTAATGGAAGATCCATTTCTTTGCGTTCGTACGCAACAGTATATAATGTCTGCTCCGATTTTTTCATGAAGACAAGCGCTTGACGAACTAGCTTCAATTCATTCGTGAATGCGTCATAGCCTTTCGTAATTTCCGCATTATTTCCGGAGATAATGACATTGAACCCTAAGTGGGAGTACTTTTTCATCAGCTTCGATAAGCGGTCTTGTATGCCGATATCTGCTACTTGTAAAAATCGTGTATAGCCATCAATGATGAAATAAGAGGGGACAAGTTCCACTGCCCTATTTCCTGACTGGACGGTTTCAAGATACGCATTTTCGGCTTGAATGTAGAATTGTTCAGCTTGCGTTAGCCAATCCATGAGACGTTCTTTCGTTTCCAAATAGTCGACTTTCGGGTCTTCAGAAAACATGGATAAGCCCCGGTCAAATGAGTCGAAGATGGCGATGAAGCCAGCGTCTTGCTCGATCAGCGTATGAAGGATCCACTTCAATGTATTTGTTTTTCCACGCTGTACTTGTCCGACTAGCAGACAATGGCGATTTTTTCTGAAGTCGATCTTTATTGGACGTACTATTTCTTCATCCAATCCGATTGCAACAACTCCATTTTCCTTTTCGCCTGATACATAGGAAGGGAAAATGGTTGACGTCAATTCAAACGGCAACATCGGAATCGGTTGAGGGAGTTCATGGCCACGGTATTTCTCCTTCAGTTCTCGAGCAGTCATTTTAATCGCTTCCAGGACATCGAAATCATTTGCCCCCGACGCCGGAAGGAAAATTTGCGCGAAATGTGGATCCTCTTTCTTAATAATGGCCCTGCCAGGGAACGGCTCCAACTCAAATGGAACACGGCCAACGACTGTAAATGATTCTGTCGCATCCATTAAATAATGCACAACTTTCGTTTTCAAATTATTCATGAGTGATTGTCTAACTGACTGCACGCGCGTCGCTGCGATAAACAGATAGATACCAAGCGACTGTCCATCGCGCCCGAATTGGATTAGTTGTATTTCGAGTTCTTCCATCTCCTCACGGACGATATCGTAATTATCGACAACCATGTAGATCAGTGGCATACGATGCGCAGATAATTCGTTGTACATCGTAATATTGCTGACTTCCGCTTGTTGGAATGCTAACTTCCTTTTCGTAATCTCATCTTTTATCAACTTAACGAGTTTTTCCCGCTTCAACTCTTCATCCAACGTA
Organism: Sporosarcina psychrophila; assembly: GCA_020742515.1. GTDB lineage: Bacteria > Bacillota > Bacilli > Bacillales_A > Planococcaceae > Sporosarcina > Sporosarcina psychrophila_B. The sequence continues at coordinate 6,886 of DYWT01000099.1, read as the reverse complement.
AAGTAATCAGCTGTATGCGGTAGTTGCCTGAGCGGTAGTAACGATCCATTGCCGAAGTCCAAAATGTAAAAGTTCGCTTCGCTCGGCGTTAGATGATCAGCTATTCCAAGAACTGCCGTCAGCAGTGTATACGATTTTCCGTACCCTGAGGATCCGAAAACACCTAGATTGCCATCTTTCGTCCAGTCATAACCGATTGGCGTTTGACTTTGTTTTTCCGGCTCATCAATCATGCCGAGCGAAAAACCAACTTGCATTGCAGAATGATCTTCCGGCTTGTCGATTCGCATTGCCAGCGGCAGTAACCAGGGACTCGATAACTTCCGGATGGATAGTTCCGCTTGTGTTTGAGCAATTTTTGCCGTTACGGCTTCCATTTCGGTTAGACCGTTTCTTTTCTTGCTGACACTTGTTTCGATGCCGGAAAGAGGATACAGTCCGAGGTCCGTGACAATTGCAATGTCATCTTCACCTTCCAATGTTTCCTCCATATACGGCGCCCCACTCCAAGCAGATTGAAATAATTCATAGACTTCATTGTTCCCCACTTGTAAATAGCCGCGTCCTGTTACCGTAATTGTAGCTGCATCGCCGTTTTTCAAAATTTCTTTACTATCCGATGCATCCTGCACTTTCAATGCAACACGGAAACGGGCATTACTCCAAATCTGTTCATCGATAATACCACCCGGTTTTTGTGTGGCCAAAATAAGATGGACACCTAGGCTTCGGCCAATCCTGGCGGTACTCACAAGCTCGCGAATGAATTCAGGTTCTTCACTTTTTAACTCTGCAAATTCATCTGAAATCAAGAACAGATGCGGCAAGGGTTCAGCTGCATTCCCTTCCTTATAGAGCGTCGTGTAATCATCGATATGTGTGACAACATATTGGTCGAATAAACGCTGCCGCCTTTTCAGTTCACTATTAATAGAAGTAAGTGCGCGCATACTGAAGTTTTTACTGCCTTCAATGTTTGTGATGGTGCCTAATAGATGAGGAATATTCCTGAACGGTTGCGCCATTCCCCCACCCTTATAGTCGATCAATAGAAAAGCAACTTCATGGGGATGGAAATTGACGGCAAGCGATAGAATATAAGTTTGGAGAAATTCACTTTTCCCTGAACCTGTCGTCCCTGCTAGCAAGCCATGAGGACCATGCGCTTTTTCGTGTAGATTCAACTGGACAAGTTCCTCTTTACCTTTGAAACCAATTGGAACGGCAAGTGACTTCGACGATTCATTCGTCAGCCAATTACGTCCAATCGGAACATCCTCAACATCTTTCACGCCGAACATTTCAAGAAAACTGACGGAACTCGGTATCGAATTCTTCATACCAATCTGATGATTGAGCGACTTCAACATTCGGGCAAAGCGTTCATTCGTTTTGTCGTCATAGTCATCCAGTTGGAATGGCGTATTGACTGCTTTTCCGGCATCGATGAGGATGTCACCTTCCCTGTCATTTACGTAGCGGACAAGCGTATGAACATTTTCAGTCATACGCTCTTGTGCCGCTTCAGCAAAAATGACAGAAATGCCGAGATCCACATTATTTTTCCCTTCCAAGTACTCTAGAATGACATGCTCCGCAATTAACGGGTAATTGGAAACGATGAATACGAGATGTGGTGTGAATTTCACTTTCCCTTTCATGTCATCCATATCGCGTTCGCGAATTATTTCATAGAGTGATGACAGCAACTGATCACGTGTCTCTTCGTTATGAATCAATCCTTTTGCATGCATATTTGGAAGTGTGAAATGCGGCAACCATTTCATCCACTCGATGTCTGCGTAGTCCTTGTTATTAAAGATGTAGATGAAACGCGTATCATGGTAACTATGAGAAAAAGCGAGCTGCCCAACAATCTGACGTAGTTCACGCTTAATAATCGATGCTTTTCCGATAAGTCCTAAAATCCCTTGCGATATACGGGCAGTGATTGGGGCACCTGGAATTTCCTTATAGACCGTTTCCATACGCTGTGCTTGTTCCAACAAATCATCGACTTCTCTATTCGCCAAATCACCCGATGATAACGTAATCGCATAACTAGCGGGCACATTGCCGGTACCCAGTCTAAATTCCATAAAGTCATGACTTTCCAATGTCTTTTCCCAAATTCTACCTGACAACTGATTTGTCAACTGCTTCATCTGTTCAAATGGCGGAAAATGATAGTCCAATACTTCTTTTTGTTTTTTTGAAAGTTCATACAGTTCTTGACGCATATTTTGCAAGTACGCTGCGTAGACACGGCGTCTTTTCGCTTCATTAGCCTTACGTCTTTTTCGATCTTTAAAATATTGCACAGTCGAAGTGACCAGCGTCATTAGGAACATCGAAATGGAAATGATGATAAAAATCCCACGGGGAATCAAAATGGCAACAAGCCCCATGACTAGGAGCATAACAAGCGGCGGTGCAATAATTAGCAATAGACCGCGTCCTGAATCTTCACTTTCCTGCGCCGGAAAGGAGAGCGACACTTTTTCTTCAGGCAAATCGTAAATCATTCGTGGTGTCCGTCTGTAATCGGGATACAAAGTGACTAGTTCAGACTGTGGAACGTCAATTTCTGACAGCCGTGTTTCGTACTCAGCAGCAGAAACAATTTCTAAAATATCTTGTTCGATTAATTTCATTTCCATGAACGCCCACTGCACTACATCTCCGATTTGAAGAGGCTCCTCCATGTCAACTCTTTTACCATTGACATAGAGCGGACAACTGTAATTTTTCTTAATGATCCAGCCGTCCAATGTCTTATTCAATGAAAAGTGACCGGATTCTACATTTGGAAAAGTAATTTCTTCCCGATTAACTGTTGCAGTTTCAAGTCGACTATCAAACGAAACTTCATTTTCATAGTCGAGATAATACGTTTTGGTAGAAGCAGGAGCAGGTAAGACATATAAATGAAGGAGTAGTTCTTTTTGTTCAATAGACAAGCTCTCTTTGACCAATAATCGACCGACATAATCGACTCCGTCATGAACCGTAAAGCCATCCTCTTCCTTCGCTACTGTAAAATGGCCCGATGTAAATGGATACGACTGGATTGTGATATCATTTTCGATAGCAGGCCCGATGGTGAGCGAAGTAAAGGTGGTTTCATCCAAATCGATACGTTGGTAATGTTCTCCGTAAAACACCCATAATTGTTTCATCATGTACACCTTCTTTTTTTAGTTCCTATTTTTCGCTTACGAATTTGAGCCCTTATCTGCTGGTTCTACTTTGTCTACCTTTTCTTGCTTCTCAACTTTGTCTTGCTTCTCTACGTTGTCTACTTTTTCTTGTTTCTCTGCTTTTTCTTGTTTCTCTACCGCTTTTAGCTTTTCTTGTTTCTCTATTTCGTCTGCCTTTTCTTGCTTCTCTACTTCTGCTTTCTCTTTCTCTATTTCTTCCTCGTCTTCTTCATTCTGCTCCATCAACTTTTCATACTCTTCCACTTCTCTATCTACTTCTGCTAACTGATATTGTTTCTCTTCGCCTGTTAGCGTTTGATCAGCTTGGATTTCTTCACGTCTCTTTAGTAATCCAAACGTGATGAGTTCGCCATCTTCCATTGACCTAGCCAAATCAACCGCATTCGCCGCTTCCCCTCGACCGAGGTAAATCCAATACTTCAAATAGTCCGAATCTGTTTGCAATGTAATATTCGACAGCACATTTCTTTTTTGTTCTTCATCCAATTTTTCGTTTGTCACGAACGAATGAGCCAGTTCATACAGCATCACATAAGGCATCGACTTTACGCTGTACGGGCTTAATACGGTGACGACCTCACTATAATTTCGTAGCAAAAAATATTCATGGCTATCAATGTATGCTTCGTTTTTCGGCTTTTCGTGTATGAAATAAATAAATGCAAATACTAGTGCTGGTATAAGTAGCACGCTAAGCCCGATAGATAACCATTTAGTCCTTTTCCACTTTTTACGCGGCAACTTCACAAAACTTCGGTCCTTTATATCTAAAACTTCAAGTTGTTGCTCAATATAGTCGAGTAATGATCGGCTATCTGGAATGGACATTACTTTTTCACTCGTCTCATTAAGCTCCAGAACCTCGTTATACTTTAAATATTCTTCATATGTGAATGAGCCATCTACTGCCGCAGCAACTGCAGCCCTCGTTTCAAGCCAGACACGCTCTGCATCATTTCTAAATGGCGGCAAACTCTCCATCACACCGTAATAGATGAAAACCGGGACCATCCCTTTGCTATACACTATATTTTCAGGAGAGACGATAAGGTTTAGACGAGGATACGAATGGGCATCAACTTTTTCTATAAGCTGATGCGCAAACATCCACCTCGACTTGGCATCTTCCGTTTGAATTTCATCAAATTGTTTCAACGAACTTGGAATGTCTGCTTGTATGATCAACTCGTCATCTGTTATGACAATTTCTTTTCTGATTTCAGGATTGACTTCTTTTAAAAAGATAACTTCAGAACTACTTTTAAAACCAACACGTTCTTTTTGAAATACGAATGTTTTTTTGTTCGCTTCTTCATTAATTTCTACACCTATCAAATCTTTTAAATATGTATGTACATTGGTCGCCATCTTTTTTTCTCCTTCAAATGATTTCAATACGGTCACCTGTCCTAATCCCACAATGTTCCATCGTCAAATGCCCTGGAAATAGCTTGTCTTTATTAACTACCCGTACCCAGTGACCTTCACGTGGATTTATTGAAATAGAATTTGCCTGCCAAGCAATGTCTATCAATTTTTTCATTGTATAATAATCTGATAGTCTAAGATCGATTATATCGCCCTCGTAATTTGAAAGATCTACAGTAATTTCTATATACATAATTTCCACCTCAATGAAGGAAAAGCGCCTTTCCTTGAAGGAATGACGCTCCACTATTTTCAACTTCTGAATCTGAATAATTAGCCACGAATTTGACCAGCGATTTGCTGATCCGCGTCTTGCAATGCCTGTCCCGCACGGCCTAGCTGTACGCCGACTTCACTTAATAATTCACGCATTTCATTAAAACTTGGCTTTAGACGCTCATATTGCTCCGCAAACGCTGCACTAGAAGCCCCTTCCCACATGGAAGCCAATTCACCAATCATTACGTCCAAACGACCGATTTGTAAAGCAACCTCCCCTGATTCGTGGTTGTAGCGTGATGCCATTGCTTCCAATTCTGCTGGTGTTACGCGAATAATTCCTGACATTCCAAACATCTCCCTTATTCTTGAATTTTGTTGCATATATAAAATAACTGTTGGGACAACGGCGACTTACCGTTTCAAAACAGATACTTCCAAGTTTACCGTGTCCGTTTGTGCGGCATCACCTCCTTTCCGTTTCGATGATCGATTAGGGTGCAAGAATCATCGGTGTAGTCTCTACTGTTTCCCTAATCCGATAAGTGATTGTGATTGGTTGCGTCGCAAGGTCATTGTAAATCGTGTTATATTCCCGTGTTGCACCTGTCACAAAATATTTTTGGAAGTTGCAGACATTTACTTGTTCAATCGCTCGTTCATCGACTTCGGCTATTATTTTTTCAACAATAGTGCCTTTTGCATGCTGTAATTCCGCAGCAACCAATCGATTCAATCGAAGCGCCAATTCTTCCATTTCGCTAAGTAGACCGTTCACATATACACCACTGGGCTGCATGTCTTCGTTTGGTAAAAAACAATAATCCATATTGAGTTGTCCCAATTTCAACTCCCCCTCCATTAGCGAAGCTCAAACATCACCGTAAGTTGCTGATCTTCGGAAAAAAGCTGAATAATTGCATCCTTCATTTGACTGAATAACAGCTTTCCTTTTTCTATATCCGCCGCGTAGAAACTTTGAATTCCATCCATCACATTTGTAATTTGCGACGGCATGGGCGGAATGTGTTCTTGAACGGAAATACCAATCATCTCGCGATCACCACCGCCAAGCAAATAACTGTATGAATGAGGATTCGTTTCCATATAGCCTATTTTGGATAGTAAGTCTCGTCGTCTGTTATCGTAAGGTTGCTCGAACTTCTCGACATAAGCACGTTGAATACGCTGGATGACATGGCTCTTTTCTTCATAGTTATCCAATCCCATCCAATACAACCGGGTTGCAGAAGATATATTCACCTCGATGCTGGAAGCTCCCCCTCCTGCGGAATAAATGAGGTCATTCCCCTCATAGCGCCGATTCGGTTGGGAAAGCCCATTGATAAGGGCCTCTAATGCATGCGCATCGAATGATCCTAATAAATCTGCTAGAAGGTCTTTCCCCGACTCCCATAAAAGATGAAAATCAGATAAGATGCCGTCCAATTGTTGAATCGCATACTTAATTCCCTTAAAACTATCAGTGAATCCTTTTGCTGTTGTGATATCAAAAGTCGAAATTGCTAGCAACACATTCGACACATCCTCCGCACGCTTCTGAATGTTTCTTAAATAATCGGAAATCCGTTGTCCCTCTTCCCCCGACATTGCATCGGCAATCACTATAAGCGTCGGAAGCTGCTTGATCAACGTTTGCAGCCGTTCTTGAATAACAGGAATTTGTTTAACAATTCCCTTGAAAGCCGCATGCCGATTCTTTGCCGCTTTGAATGGATTGGAGAATGTAAATTTCGCAATGTTTTTCAGGTTCAAAGCCCCTTCACTTTCGGGGTCTCCAGTCAGCAAGACATTTACATTTTGCAGGAAGTTATTATCGATGCCTGTTGCAAAAAGGAATAACCCGTCCATACCCGCCTCTTCATAGTAAGGTGCCGCTGTCGCTACATATTTTTGCAGAGATTGTAACTTCTTATCAGGAATTCTACTGATTACATAGTGAAGTACTGTTATGTTAGGGTCCGTATCGACTACTTGTTCATTCCCAAAACGTATAA
>DYWT01000098.1 GCA_020742515.1 Sporosarcina psychrophila | reverse complement strand
CCAAAAGCAAGTGATAAATAAAAGTATTGTGAAATTATACGCTCGCCATTGTAACCGCTTGAAATGAATGACGCTCGAAAGCAATTGGATTGAAACATGCCAATGTATGGTCATGCTAATGACGCTAAGGGCCAAAAAGGCGCCCATGAATATAAAGACAATCCTTTCAATGACTCCAAATTTCATACGGATGGAATCAGCCGTTGTAATCCATGGATACAAAACATTTTCGAGAGAGTCAAATCCTCCGAATCCTATTGGAAGGAAATAAGTAGTAAGAACGATGAATGTGCATATTAAGGTAAGGAGTGCCATTCCTTTACCTGTCGGTTTTTTCAATTTTGTGAAGTATCGATTGAAAATCACTAAATTTGCGATTCCGATGACAATAAAGAGCGAGGCGCTAAAAGCCTGATAATCAGGCAAATGATTAATGTGCATGACGGCTATCCGTACATAATCCCAATTGAGACTGGCGCTTAAATACCCCTTTATTTGAATGAAAAAGATAAAAGGGATGACGAGAAGAAAAACGATTTCAATCATATATAAAATATTTCTTGTAGTCATCAAGATTCCGTATGATACAACAAAAGCAAAGGTCAGTACAATTGTATAGATGGACATTTCAGGCGTCAGAAAGCGTGAAATAATAAATGTATAGATGATAAGTGTTGTGAGCCCAGCAAAATACCAGCAGAGAGCGAAAAACAGAAGCACGGGTGTTGAAATCCATTTCGGTGTGTACGATTTCAAAATTTCAGGCAAGCCTTGCCCAGGGAAGTGGCTGAATAAGGAAATGATAATATAGGTGAACACCATTCCAATCGGCAGTGCAAGAATAAGCGATAGGACGGTTCCGCTCGTGCTTCCGGCGATTAGTATCCTTGGTGTGAGAGAAACCATATTTGTCAGCGTGTTAACCAAAATTAAGTAAAATAGGAAACGGTTCATCTATTGTCCATCCTCAATTCATCCTCTTTACTCACCCATGGAATCCGTAAATAAGGGACGCCTAAGCTTTCTTTATTTGCCAAAACCATAATAAATCCTATGAAACCGATTAATAAACCGACCATCCCGAATAAAGACGTATAAACGAGCAGGAGAAGTCGAATAACCCGTACCGCAAAACTCATTTCATTGATTGGAATGGCAAATGTGGAAATGGCGACAGCTGAAATAATAATGACCATAATTGTTGAAGCAAGGGCCGCTTCTGTTGCTGCCGTGCCTAAGATGAGTCCGCCAACAGTGGTCGCGGTAGAACTGACAACTTTCGGCAGTCGCATGCTCGCCTCAGTCAATAATTCCACAAAGAACAGCATGAAAATTACTTCTACAAATGATGGATACGGCACGCCGATCCTGCCTCCTGCAACAGTGAGCGCAAGTTCTACTCTCAATATTTCCGGGTTATATGATGTCATTGCGACATAGAAACTAGGTAGAAAAATACATGTGAATAAACCTATATATCGCAGTAGGATTGTAAATGTCGTTACGCTGAAGACATGGTAATTATCTTCCATTGAAGACATGAAATCGAAAAAGATGACAGGTGCTATGATGACGTCCGGGCTTCCATCAATTGCGATAATCACTTTACCGCCAGTCAAATTATAGACGATGCGGTCTGGTCGTTCTGTTATCAACGCTGAAGGGAATAGCGTGAATTTATGGTTGTTGAGGAAATGTTGGAGATCACCTGCCGATTGGAATAAAGGAGTATCGAGCTCATTAATTCGATCTTTTACTTTTTTTAACATTTCTAAATCAACTCGATCATTATCGTAGAGCAGGGTGACTGCCCGGTGGGATTCGTCATTCGATATGATTGTTTCAACTTTTAAACCGGGATTATGGTACCGTTGCCTGATCAAATTAATCGTTACATCAATATCTTCACTTAATCCTTTTTGTGGCCCATGAACTGTCGGCTCCACGAGGGTATCCTGTACTTCATTGTTTTTCACAAGGCGGATATCCAACAAAAAAGTATTATCTCCAATGGCAATCAAAACAAATCCCGCGCTTAACGAAATAAGCAATTTATCTTTGTCGGGAACGTCGATTCGATTAGGTAATGATTGAATATACGATTCAAAGCCTTCCTCAGAAGCCATTTCAAAAAAGGGCTTGATAACCGTTTGTTGCAGTTTATCGCCATCTACCACTGATTTCAAAAAGAAAAGGAATGCAGTTTGGCCTTTAATTTGCAGTGGCGTTTGACTAATGTCTTCTGTTGGCTTAAATTGTTCCGCTACTTCATTGAATAAAGGAGGGGCTTTTTTTTCAGTCATTTGCAACTCTCCATTCATGTGCAACTAAGAAAAAAAGTTTACTTTTAGCATTCACCGGATATTTGGAAATGATACATGGAATCCCGGGAGTAGAACCGATTGTTTATGTAGAAATGCGCGTTATTCGACTAAGTACTTTCATTAAAAACGCTTCGGGCTTGCGGACGCCTCTTGCAATAAACCAAGCAAAGAAAAAAGCCCCGGCTCCTGAATAGGAGCGGGGCGACGATCTATAGGCATTCATCTCAAAAAAGAAGTGGATGCATCTGTTCAAAGTGCTTGGCATAGCAATCCGCTAAACACAACACATTTGTTGTAAAAAGCTTATCGGTTTTCTCCAACTGATCACATTTATAATGAAGTTTGAAGAACTATTATTTCGATTTTTATAATGAAAAAACAAGATTGGGACATTAAGGGGATTCTGAACACCCCGTGACAAACACCTCACGATGCCTCGGAAAAAATCCAAACTTATTCAGCTTTACAAATCCACCCGCCAAACATGTTAGTCGTAAAGAATTTAGCGATATTACCAAACCCTGCTTCTTGCAATAAACGAAAAATCTCCTCTTCGGGAATGAAGGAGAGGTTACGTACGGTTTTTTCCATTTCATCTACTTCTACTTTAGTCATACTTGTTGTATCTAGCCAGTATGCTTTCCATAGGGAGAATAATTCGTTGAACGCCGGATCATCAGGATTACCGTACATCGTAGCCATGACGAAAGGGGCTCCTGCTTTTAAACGTCGCCGTATACCTTTTAAATGCTGCAGCTTTTCATCTACCTCTGCGATGAAATGAAGGACAAGCATAAACGTTGCAGCATCATGCAAGAGGTTCACATCAACTTCATCAATCGTTCCTTCAATGAACGTCACACGGTCTGTCATATTTAACTGTTCAGCTTTCAGCTTTGCAAGTTCGAGCATCGGCGGAGCAGGATCCACTGCGGTAAATCTCCATTCAGGGTTTGCTGGTCCTAGTATGGCGAGTTCATTGCCGCCTCCCGCTCCGATTATTAGTATCTTTTCTTGACGGGCTATGTTTGCCCGGAAATAAGCTTGTACAAGCCTGAACATGGCATCGTAGGTAGGCAATGTCCGCCGAACGCCGCGGTCATATTCAGTAGCCGTATTTTTATCAAACTGTAACTTGTCGGTCATCTCATCAAATCCATTCAATTGTGGTACTGTACTAGTTCGCCAAAAGGAGGAAGAAACCTTTATCCAAGTTCACAACGTATTGACTAAACTTGGCAACGAATCTTCGAAAGTGCATAACACTCGATGTAAACTAAACAATACATCATACAAACGTAACAACATCTGCCCAAAAACGACTCTTCGGTTGTCTGAAATTTCAAAGATGTCCAGTAAACTCTCTATTTATTTCATCAATGCTATGCTACGATAAATAGCATGGATATGTCAGATTAAAGGAGAGATTTTCATGTGGGAACCTAGTGAAGTAAATGCTCAACTACATATGATTGACGGCAAGAAAGCGCCGGACCTCATTATTACCAATGCGGAATATTTACATTCAATCTATAAAAAATGGGTGACAGGGAACATTTGGATTGCAGGCGATCGGATTGTTTACGCTGGGAAGGAAATGCCGGGCCTGACGGAAGGCGCTGAAATCGTAGATGCGGTGGAGAAGAAAATTGTTCCCGGTTATATCGAGCCTCATGTCCATCCATTTCAATTGTATAACCCCAGGACATTCGCGGATTATGCAGCGCGGCTCGGGACAACAACATTCATTTCGGATAATCTCATTTTATTCATGTCCCTTACTAATGAAACATCGTTTGGGCTTCTTGATGAGTTGAATAAGTTGCCGTTTTCGTTTTACTGGTGGGCACGATTTGACTCACAAACGATTCTTCAAAACGAAGCGGAATTATTTAATCTGGAGTCCATTAAACAATGGATTGCCCGACCGGAAGTATTGGTGGGGGGAGAATTAACGGGCTGGCCACGGCTTATGAATGGAGAGCCTGACATGCTCGCTTCCGTCAGTGCTGCAAAAATAGGAGGTAAGAAAATTGAGGGCCATTTTCCCGGTGCTTCTGAGCGTACATTGGCTCGGATGCGACTTCTTGGGGCAGATGGCGATCATGAATCGATGACAGTAGAAGAAGTGGAGGCAAGGCTGCTGCATGGTTATGAAGTGACCCTTCGCTATTCGTCGATTCGTCCCGATCTTCCACATTTATTAAAAGACATTGTTGACAAAGAGCTGAATGTGTTCGATCACTTGATGATGACTACGGACGGTTCCACACCTTCCTTCCATCTCGACGGCGTCATGGATAAATGTATCCGCGCCGCAATCGAAGCAGGCGTTCCGCCGATTGATGCGTATCAGATGGCGTCTTACAACGTAGCACGTTATTATGATATGTCCGATTTACATGGTATCATTGCGACCGGCCGCTATGCCACGCTTAATTTCCTTGAGAATGAGTACAACCCTGTGCCGACGGATGTTTTATCCAAAGGGAGATGGCTGAAACGGGAAAAAGAATCGACCGAATCATTTCCACCAATGGACTGGTCCCCTATTGATAAATTCGCACCGGACTTCGATCTTGATGAATCGGATTTCAGATTTGAACACTCGATTGGAATTGAAATGCTCAATGACGTCATTACAAAACCGTACAATGTGACGATTGACATAAATGGCGATAAACTTGCGGGTAATCTCGACGAAAACTACCTCATGCTTCTCGACAGGAATGGAAAGTGGCGTGTCAACACAGTCATTAAAGGATTCTCAACAGGTATCCAAGGCTTTGCTTCCTCGTATTCGAATACAGGAGATATTATTTTAATCGGTAAAGATAAAAAGGAAATGCATAATGCATTCAAAGAAATTAAACGAATAGGCGGGGGGATGGTGCTCGCGGAACATGGCAAAATCGTCACGACACTTCCACTTCCAATAGGCGGGGGACTGTCGGAGGAGCCGGTTCAGAAACTGATAGCACAGGAGCTGGAATTGAAAAAAGCGCTTGCAGATCGCGGTTATACAAAAGGTGATGCGGTTTATACATTGCTGTTTCTACAATCAACACATCTGCCGTACATACGTATTACGCAGATGGGGCTATACGATGTCATGAAAAAAGAAGTTATCATTCCGGCAATCGGAAGATAGGGGGAAAAGATGGAGAAGAAAATGAGAGGATTGCTATTGTTTATGGCAATCTTAATGGTGCTGCTAACAGCGTGTTCAAAAGAAGAGAAGGCGGAGGACGCTGTACCCGAGCCGATAGAAGTTGAGGAAGAACCAATCGTAGAAGTCGAACCCGTACAAGGACCGACGTTATATAAAGCACCATTTACTGGCGTTTTATCAGAAGAGGAAAGTACCCATCGCGCAGTTCTTGCAACGATTAATAACCATCCGCTAGCAAGGCCGCAATCAGGTATAAGTGATGCTGATATTGTCTATGAACTTGCAGCGGAAGGCAATATCACAAGACTTTTTGCATTATTCCAAAGTGAACTGCCTGAAGAAATCGGTCCAATCCGCAGTGCGAGAGATTATTTTGTCCATATTGCAAAAGGGCTTGACGCGTTTTACATTGCACATGGCTATAGCCCCGATGCAAAACAGATGCTGGAAAACCGTTTCGTAGATAATGTAAACGGTATGCAGTACGACGGGATATTATTTCAACGATCCAAGGAACGGAGAGCTCCTCATAATTCATATATATCGCAGGATAATGTAATCGCTGCCATGGAGAAGACAAATTCATCGGTAGAATTGTCGACAATTCCGGCATTTTCTTTCCTTGATTCGATTGAAGGTGCTAAAATAGGGGATATCGCATCCATGCTTGTTGTTCGGTATGGGACAGATCCTGATTTTACAAGCACGTATTCCTATGATGGAGAAAAAGGAACTTACAATAGAACAGTAAACGGAATCGTAACAGTCGATAAATCCAGCGAAAAACCAGTGGAACTGTCCAATATACTTATATTCGAAACGGCACACCGTACAATTGATAGTATTGGCAGACAGTCGGTCGATATTGAGTCGGGCGGCAAAGGAAAGCTATTCCATGCAGGTGTTGAAAAGGATATCGAGTGGGAAAATATTGACGGAATCTTAACCCCGATGGAAAATGGTGTTCCGGCAAAACTAGTCCCGGGTAAAACTTGGATTCATATCGTTTCCACTAGTCCTGGAATGGAAACGTCAGTCACATATACCCCTTAGGGAATTCATGCAGAGAGAGGGAGACATATGCAAATCGACAAAATCC
>DYWT01000097.1 GCA_020742515.1 Sporosarcina psychrophila | reverse complement strand
GATATCGGGTGTTATGTCTACTAGGGGTGTACGCAGCATCCAATCTTGAATTAGTGCAGCAAATCTATTTATGTGTGCTGAAAAAATTCTGAATCTAACACAATAGAAATATGTTAGATTTACGAAAAGGCTCTCTTTTATTTAAAAAGGGAGACTTTTTTATCTATTATAGGTGTCATAACTTAAATGTTATGACACCTATATTGACCTTTTTTTAATGTGCTTATTTGTCACTTTAAGAGATAACTTGCATCAATTTTGAGCTTTATGTTGCATAGGATTTAAAGAAACCCAGTAACCTTAGTACAAAAAGGTTGCTGGGTTTCTTGATTTGTATACTTAGTCTATGGAACTACCGATAATCTTTCATATATGTAAACTGTTGGTAAGTAACATTAAAAGCTTCTATCGAATGTAGGTAACTTACGAAGACAAGATGACTCCCGCAAAACCCCCTACCAGCACTTCCTTGTCCTTTTGGTTCTTGCATCTAAAGGAGGCAGTGATAGCGGTTCGGTTGTTTTCCTGCTCTTCGTATTGTTCAATTTTCACATCACAAAGAATGGTATCGTCCGTAAATACAGGTCTCAGAAACTCGAAAGTCATTGTGCGGGCCAAAACATTGTGGTCCCCGCCCACTTTCGTCGGCAGCGTTGCCGTCAATAAACCCTGAACAACCAGTCTTCCCTGTTCATCCGGTGTCAGATGATGAATCCCTTCATCACCTGACACTTCCGTGAACAATTCAACATCCTTTTTTGTGAACGTCCGTTCAAATGAAATGATGTCCCCAACTTTTAAAGACAATTCTATTCCTCCCATACTCTAATGTTATTAAATCCAATGTGAAATGTTGCGTCCTTCAGGGTTACATCAATTGAATCTACGCCCCATGGTTGATATGAGACATATACTCAAATGCAGTAATTCCGTAAATGCTTTTGAAATGCTTGTTCATATGGGTAAGATCGACAAATCCGTATCCGGCTACCGCTTCATAAATGTCACCGGTTTTTTCTATCAGCTGCTTTGCGCGTTCAATTTTGGAGTTCAGAAAGTACTGGTAAGGTGTAATTCCGGTAGCTGTTTTGAAGGCCCGGATAAACTGATACTTCGATATTCCTAGCTCTCCACTTATTTCATCAAGCGTGAGAACACCTTCTAGATTGCCGTTGAGCATATCTTTCGCTTTTCGGATTAGCCCGTTGTCTTTCCCGTAATCTGCAGAAAGATCGGTTTGGACAAGGCTATCTCCAAGGGAGAGAAGCAATTCACTGCATAGGGCTTCGTTTTTATCACCCAACACCGCTTGAGAAAGGCTGCGTATTTTTTGTTCAAGTTTCACATCATAAAGTACGGGGGTGGGAAAACGTACAATGTCTTTTTTTCCGGTAACCTCCAGAAGCAATTGAGGGTCAATATACAGCATGACATAATCGAGGCCCTTCTCGTCGTGGGCCATTCCATCATGCGTCTGTTCCGGATTAAAAAGCATGATTCCATTTTGATAAGACAATTGCAAACTGCCGTTCAGATGATAATGCTGGATGCCCCGCAGAGTAACCCCGATCGCGTATTCCTGATGTGCGTGTTTTTTGTATGTGAAATCCGACATGCTCGCGGATAATGCGGTAATGCCTGCTGATTTTTTATAAACAAACTTATCCATTCCACTCACCTCTTATTCAGCGTAGCTACATCCAGATCATGACTGCAGCATAAATCAGAAATAACGCCATCGCCACGTTGACGATCTTTTCATGTTTCTGCAAAAATTTCTTGAAGATGGCCCCGAAAAGCACCCATGTGCCGAATGCCAGGAACCCGATGATCGTGATAGCGAGTACACTGAGGGAAACTGCTTTCATATCCGTATAATAAGGCAAAATAAAACCGGGTATAACTGTCATTGTAAATAGTACCACTTTTGGGTTTAAAAATTGCATTAGAAAGCCTGATAAAAAACTTCCCGTCTTGTTGCTCGAAGCTTTTGAAGCATCCATTCTATATATTTGGTAAGCCAGATAAAGCATGTAAAAAGTGCCAACAATCTGCATGAGGATCAGAATCTTAGGCAAGACTGTGACCAGCACCGTGTTTAGAACGGCAGAAACGGCAAGAAGAATTCCAAAAGCGATGGTTGCGCCATACGTATATTCCATGGCTTTTTTTGTCCCAAAATTATGCACTGTAGACAAAATGACAATATTCGTCGGACCTGGGGTGAAGGTGATAATAAAACTGTAGATCAAAAACGATGCCATATTCATGAGGATACTCCCTTTCCAGCATTCTCATGTAACCATACACTTTCTGAATTCGGGCATATAGTATATTATTGCAGGGCTACTGACAGCTTTGGTGAATTGAGCTTCTACTGCTTCCACCTTCTAAAAAGGAGCTTCTGCACAGGCTCTTCCTTCCATTATAATACCAACCGCCTTCTTTTCCCTCCTGCTTCCGTTTGTGTAAGAAGGTCTTGAAGGTTCCAGTCTTTCGGTTTGATGTTTTGATCTATCCATTCCTTGTCGGGTGCCTGGTACGGGGCAGAAGCAACTAAACACCCCTCCTGCCATTTTGCCGCGCCGGAACGAAGCATTTCATCCAGGAGGATTTGCACGAATGCTTTTGGCTGAATCCGGAAAGCGTGAAGCGCAAAATCCTGGAACCATCCGCATTGCAGCAAGTAGTTTTCAAGTTGTTTTTCAGCCAAACCGTTTTTGATGATCAGCGTGAACGAGAAAATCCGTTTGCAGGCATGCCAGGAAACTTTTTCAGGCGTGCTGAGCCATTTGTTAAACCGGTGCCAGGCTGCATCAATGGCCGTCTGAGGATCTTCAATTTTGGGTCCATGCCCGGAATATGCCAGCTGAATCGGGAGTTTGGACAACCGTTCCAAACTTTCCAGCGATCGTTGGATGGATGCCACACCTTCCCGAAAGATATTCAACCATCCGATATCGTTTCGATGAAAAAGATCACCGGCTATCAAAACCTGGTCTTCAGGGGCATATAACTAAATATGCCCCAAGGTATGGCCCGGTGTATGAAAGACTTCCAGGACTCTGTTTCCCGTGTCAATTTTATCGTTATCCGAAAGCATCCGATCCACCCGATACGGTTCCACAGGCTGATCCAGCCATTCTGCGCAGCACGCTTCAAAATCTCCAGCATTAATCAAGCCGGCTTCCCATTTATGTGCAGCAACCTTCACATCATAATTATTTTGAAAATGAAAATTACCTCCTACATGGTCGCTGTGGTAATGCGTATTTACAATGAGCTGCAATTCTGTTGGTGAAACGCCTGCTTCTTGGATCAATCGCTCGGTTCTTTTCACATCACTCCCAAAACCGGTATCAATCAAGATGGGCAGCTGATCCTTGATGAGAACCATATTGGCACTTGGAAACGCTTGTTCAAAAAAGATGATGTTGGATTGCTTCAAAACTACTCCTCCTTTGAGTCCGTTACTGAACACTTGTGAGTGAACAGTCAATCATCCTCATTATATCAAATTGAGAGAATAGTGGAGTTATTGTTGTTACTTCTTCATTTTATCACTAAGCAGT
>DYWT01000096.1 GCA_020742515.1 Sporosarcina psychrophila | reverse complement strand
AAAATGTTTATACATTTTCAGATTTACCGCCAGGAAAACTAAAACTCGTTGCTTCGGATTTGACGCATGGAAAAATGATCGTACTTCCCGACGATTTGGAGGGCTATGGAATATCGGCAGAAACTTTTCCGGTTGCTCGAGCTTTACGCATGAGTTGTGGGATTCCTTTTTTCTTTGAACCAGTACAATTAAAAGTAGGGAAAGGGGAAACAATCGTTGTGGATGGGGGGGTATTGAGCAACTTTCCGATGTGGATATTTGAGGATGAGCATGGAAATAAAGAACGTCCAGTTGTTGGATTAAAGCTAAGCCGTAGCCAAGATGAAATGCCGGGACATAAAATTGACAATGCCTTAGATTTATTTGAATCGTTATTTTCAACGATGAAGAATGCACATGATGAAAAGTATATTTCTCGAAAACATGAAAGAAATATCATTTTCATCCCAGTCGATGATTATAGCGCAACTCAGTTTGATATGGACGAAGAAACAAAAGAGGCGCTTATGGAAGCGGGACGCAGCAGTACGATTCAGTTTTTGAAAACGTGGTAAATGGAATTTAGAAAATGATTGAAACTTAGAAAACTGGCGGCCTCTTTACGGGTACGTCAGTTTTTTGAATGAAGTACGGTAGGCTTGTGCAAATCACTCATACAATACGACACCTTTCTACATATAGTATAGAAGTACTTATGATTTTAGAAAGGAAGGCAAAGACAATGGATTACTACAAAAGAAAATATTCCTATAAGAAGAAACAGCCAAATATTCTTTTCTTAATGGTTGATCAGGAACGTTTTCCGTCTGTCTATGAAACAAAGGAATTGCAGGAGTGGAGAATAGAAAACTTAGTTGCGCAAGAATTATTACGGAAAAACGGGTTGGAATTTTTAAATCATTATGCCGGAAGCACTGCTTGCTCACCAAGTCGGGCAACATTATATACAGGGCAATATCCTTCGCTTCACGGGGTTACTCAAACGCCGGGTGCTGCTAAGGATTCGTTTGACCCTGATGTGTTTTGGCTTGACCTTAATACTGTTCCGACGATGGGAGATTATTTTCGGACCGAAGGATATGATACCTTTTGGAAAGGGAAGTGGCATGCCTCAGACGAGGATATCCTAGTACCGGGTACACATAACGCATTACCTAGCTATAATCCAGCAACTGGAGTTCCAAATAAAGAGAAAGAAAAATTATATGAAAAAGCGAACCGCCTCGAATCTTTTGGATATTCCGATTGGATTGGACCCGAACCCCATGGGGCGAACCCACGAAATTCCGGTTCGTCTGCAGGAATAGGCACAAATGGAAGGGACGAAGTATACGCGGCTGAAACAGTAGCACTTATCGAATCACTCGACAAAATTTCAAAATGTACCAATGACGAGACCCCTTGGTTTATCAAGTGCTCCTTCGTAAATCCACACGATATTGCGTTATATGGCGTGCTATCTGCAATTTCTCCGAATTTTAACTTTGAAGTCGACACAACACTTCCGTACATTCCCCCAGCTCCAACAGTAGGGGAGTCATTGCTCACTAAACCATCTGTCCAGGAAAGTTATCGTGTTACATATCCAAAAGCATTGCAGCCGATAATTGACAATAATTTTTATCGCCAATTGTATTACAGCTTACAAAAAAAGGTCGATAATGAAATGCTGAAAGTCTTAGTCGCCCTTCAAAATTCGAGTTTTTATGACAATACAATCGTTGTATTTACATCTGATCACGGAGAACAATTGGGTGCACACGGCGGCCTCTATCAAAAGTGGTATAATATGTATGAAGAATCCATTCATGTCCCATTGATCATTCATAGCCCAATCTTATTTAAGGATAGTAAATGTACAGATATGCTAACAAGCCATGTTGACGTACTTCCTACATTGCTGGGATTATCGGGAATAAATGCTGATTTAATCCGGAAAAAGCTTTCAAAAGATCACACGGAAGCACTTCCGTTAGTCGGTCGAAATTTGACACCACTCCTCTATGGGTATGAAAAGTTTTTCGGTGCAAATGAGCCAATCTATTTCATGACAGATGATGATGTATTTAAAGGTTCACATCAAACGAATGCTATTACAGGAAAGCCTTATAAATCAGTAATTGAACCGAATGACATTGAGGCGGTGATTACAACGCTTGAAACTGGAATAGATAAGAGTGAAGAGATATGGAAATTCGCCCGTTATTTTGACAACCCCAAGTTTTGGACGGATCCAGGTGTAAGCGATACAGTCATAACTGAACAAGATGGTTGTTGTGTGCCGATGACAAAAACACATCCAGTTCCAGAGCAATTTGAACTTTATAATCTCACCAAGGATCCATTGGAAAAAACAAATCTAGCCGATCCAGCATTTGCAACAATCGAATCAGCCATTATTCAACGAATGTTAACAAAGCTACTTACAGAACAACGCCGACAAAAAAGGCTTACACCAGCGAGCGGAAAAGTTCCTGGCATGCCGGGCTGTAGTAGGAATGGTGAATAATTAAGAGGTGTAAGGGGTAAGGCTAATCGTACTGAAATGATTACAAGTTGTTTCGGTATTTGGCACCGATTATTGACAGATATCACTGTAAACAGTGCCAAAAAGCCAGCAGTTCAGTCGGGCTAATCGACTGAACTGCTGGCTTTTTTATTAGTAATTAGTTCACAAAAATTTCTTTGAAAAGTCTCGTGAATGTTTACTTTTCAGAAAGAGTAGCACCAACAAACGGCTAATGTGAAAACCCTGGAAAAAGCGTCATGTTTGTGCTTTTTGTCTTCTCTCTATTCGCGCAAATGCTCTAAAACTTATTAGTGTAGCTACATATGCAAATACACTTCCGGTGAATAATGGGATAATTCCGGGGAATAGTGTAGCAATAAAAAAGATAACTCCAGCTGCAGCCCCTAAAGTTATGACTTCAATGGGGGAAGTAATTGCTATTAAGAAAGACTGTTTGATGTATTGGAAGAACTTTAAATTGAAATGAGCATAGACCGGAAAGAAAAATAATAATGTGAGGATTCCTGAAATAAGTATGAAAATTAATACAGGGAATAAAAACTGCAATTCACCACTATTTAACTGTAAGAAATAAAAGTCGAAATAAAAGAAATAGCTACTGGCTAAAAAAATGAAACCTAATCCATTTGTTCTTAAAAATTCACTACGGAAGGAAGTCCAAAATGCAGGAAAAATATCGAATTTCTCTTCGTCTTTAATTAATTTACGAGTAACGGCAAACATGGCTGCTGTAGCTGGGAAGATGCCGAAAATGACTAGTCCAACTAATGTGAAAAGTATCCACAGTATATTAATATATGCTAATTCAATCATTCTGTAAGAAATTCTATTAAACTTTTCCCAACCGATCAAATTTATCACCTCGTAAAGTTTACTATATATTAGAAACAATCTAAAAGGCAATAGATATTATATAAAAATCGTGAATGATCCGTAAAATTTAATCATTGCCTTTCGATATTTAAAGACCCTTTAGGGACTTGTCTGTTGTTGAGAATTAATGTAAGCTGATAAAAATAGACGGACAATTCAATTACCTCTTTCTATTCTATCAATTTGTATTGTAAATTAAGAGTCAACTACCAAGTATCATAACGCTAATCACAGCAGAGAGCATATGGAAAAATGGTAAACATGACATGGCTTTCACCCGATCGGTCAGTTAGCCGATATAAATATATTCTCAAAAGATAATGCCTGTTGAATTGTAAAGGGGGTGTAAATCATTTATCAGTAGTTTAATAGGATGATTGCAATTCAATCAATAAAAATTGAGAGGGGTCATTTAGATGAGAAGATTTGGATTTTTTCTATTACTAATTTTACTTGGAGCATTAATTGTCGGGTGTAATGCAAGTGAAACAGAAACAGAAACAGAAACTGGAACAAAAGAAGGAGAAGCTAGTGGCGAAAACTCAGGAGAAGAAACGGGACTTTCTGGAGAAATAACAGTTTGGGCACATCCGTTCACGGGTGATCAAGAAACTGAAGGGGCAATGTGGGATGAGGTCATCGCTTCTTATGAAGAGCAAACAGGTGTAAAAGTAAACTTCGAACAAATTCCATGGGCAAATCGTGATCAAAAAGTACTTACAGCCCTAGCAGCAAACAATGGTCCCGATGTGTTCTACGTAATACCAGACCAGATGCCGCAATATGCGGATGAAGGTATGTTACTAGAACTAGATCCCTATTTAGAAGGTTTTGATATTGATGATTTTGTAGATACAGCGTTAGTATCAACAACTTGGAAAGATAAATTATATGGACTTCCGATTTTACAAGAAGCGTACACGTATTTATATAATGTCGATGTAATCAAAGCGATTGGCGAAGATCCAGAAAAATTACCAGAAACTTGGGGAGAATTTGAAAAGTGGGCTGGAAAAGCAAAAGATAAAGGTTTTTATGCAACAAGTTTTCAAGGTGGAGGATCTATGAATGGAACGTTATATCCTTTCTTATGGCAAGCCGGTGGAGATGTTATTACGGCAGACAATGAAGTATTAATTAATAACGAGGCAGGAGTAGAAGCATTTGAGTTTATCAATAAGATGTATACCAACGAATGGATTCCGAAAGATTCAATTACAGCATTAGAACATGATGCGCTATGGGAAGGCGGAAAAATGTTAGCAGTTCAGGGTTCAGGTATTTCAGTAAGTCGTATGTTAAGCCAAAATCTTTTTGAATTTGTTATTGCACCGCCGTTGAAAAATAAGGAACAACTAACTTATGGGACAACTGGGATGTTTGTAGCACCGATTAATACAGATAATCCAGCAGCTGCCGCAGAATTTATCAAAATAGTGACAAATTCAGATAATCAGAAGAAATTCAATACGGTCACACAGTATATACCTACTAGGGAATCCGCAAAAGATATCTTTGGAGAGCAAAAATATCTTGCACAGCTAGCGACTTATACTGAATATGCGTTACCTGGTGTTATTCATCCAGAAGGACGTACAATTATGCCATTAATTCAGGCAGAACTCCAAACAATGATGGAAGGTAAGAAAACGCCGCAAGAAGCAGCCGATGCTGCAGCGAAAGCCATTGAAGGAAAGATAAATTAATGAAAAGATAGCAAAACAGAGAGTTTGATCACTTTTCGATCAAACTCTCTATTATTAACATACATATGAAAGGGTGATTACACTGAGTAATGCATTGACTTCTAAAAAGAGTAAGTTGCCTCTTAGGGAGAGGGTGAAGCGTGAGTGGAACCGTAATGCGATAGTATATATCTTTCTAATTCCTGTCTTAGGTCATTTTATTATTTTTCAGATATATCCTTTCCTATTGAGTTTTTATTTAACATTTATGGACTGGAAAGTAATTGGTGATCCGGAATTTGTCGGACTTAAACATTGGAAGTATTTTCTTAGTGATACATTGGCTTGGAAGGCCATTTGGAATACAGTGAAGTTTTCGGTATATTATATTGTTCCCACGATGGCTTTGGGTCTAATTTTAGCGTTAATTATTAACTCTGGTGTTAAATCAGCTAGATTCTTTAAAGGAGTCTTTTTCTTGCCAGTTGTTACGTCATTTGTAATTATTGCAGGGATTTGGGGCTGGTTATTTCGCGGTACAGAGGCAGGGATGATCAACTATCTTCTAAGCTTTGTAGGAATTGAACCGCAATTATTTTTGGCGAATTCTAGCCAAGCGCTAGCAGTATTAGCAGGTTTAAGTATTTTTAAGGTTGCCGGGAGCACGATGATTTATTACTTTGCAGGACTTCAGTCAATTGATCGACAATTGTATGAAGCTGCACAGATTGATGGTGCATCTGCATTTAAAATATTTTGGACTATAACTTTTCCGTTATTAAAGCCTATCCACTTTTACGTGGCGATAACGACAACGATTGGCTCTTTTCAAATTTTCGATTCGGCCTATTTACTGACGGGTGGTGGCCCGAATTACGCTACGACAACTATTGTCTATTATTTGTATGAACAAGGATTCACAAGCCTTAACTTAAGTTATGCTGCTGTCCTTTCTTATGTATTATTTTTTATTATCCTTGTTATTTCACTTATACAGCGAAAATATCTGGGACAAGAATCCAATAATTACTAACTTTTAAATGTCCATAGAAAGGAGACTGAAAAAATGCTGAAAAAAGTGATCTCTTATATAGCTTTAATTGTTTTAGGTTTTTGTTTTCTATTGCCTTTTCTTATTATGATTTTAGGATCGTTTAAAGACGTTCAGTTCGCACAATTAGATCCGCTATTTTGGATTCCGGATCATCCTACAATGAAAAACTACCTCTATATAATGAGAGACGGGATGTTTATCAGATGGATTTTTAACTCTGTTGTCATTACCGTCATTCCAGTAGCAAGTCAGATGATATTTTGTGCAGTTTTAGGTTATATTTTTGCGAAGAAACAATTCCCGGGAAGAGAAACTGTATTCTGGATTTTCATGGCAGTTATCATGATTCCCCAGCAACTATTAATTATTCCGAAGTTCATTATGTTTTCTAATTTCGGTTGGATCAATACATATTGGGCGTTGATTGTACCAGAACTATGGGGAATTATGGGCGTGTTTTTAGTTAGACAATTTTTGCAAAATATACCGAATGATCTAGAAGAAGCTGCTTATATTGATGGTGCGAACGATATTCAAATATTTTTCAAAGTCATTTTGCCGCTTTCGGTCCCAGTCGTAGCGACAGTAGGCACATTTTCATTTATTTCTAACTGGAATGATTTATTTCAACCCTTAATTTACTTAACGCAAGAAAAAATGTTTCCAGTGACACTAGGTTTAGCTTCAATGCTTGGAAAAGAAGGGAATTTTGGTATTGAAATGGCTGGATCAACAGTTTCATTTATACCGACATTTCTCATATTCTTGTTCTTCCAGCGTTACTTTACGGAAGGAATTCAAATGTCAGGATTGAAATAATAGCGGCTGAAACTAGTTTATAGAGGAAGTTGAAATAAAGTATCCCACTAAATACGCTACTCCTAGTGAGGCGCCTTCGCTTTAGTTTATATAAGATATTCATTTGTTCAACTTATATAGGTAGAAATGATTAGAAAGGAGTGGAGGATATCGTTTGTACTTTAAAAATTGGCGTTATTGGGCTAGATACATCGCATGTGGTGGCATTTACCAAGTTATTAAATGATCCGAGTGAAAGATACCATGTGCAAGGTGGAAAAGTAGTTATCGCTTTTCCAGGAGGATCACCTGATTTTGAGCTTAGCATGTCGCGGATTGAAGGCTTTACTAGAGAGCTCAGGGATAGCTTTGATGTTGAAATTGTAGATTCTATTGAGGAAGTTGCGCATGAAAGTGATGCGATTTTGTTGGAATCAGTCGATGGGGCATCCCATCATGAGCAATTACAAAAGCTTGTTGCGTTTAAAAAACCTATTTTTATCGATAAACCTTTTAGTCTAAGTTCAAAAGTTGCTATCGAAATGATTCAATTAGCTGCTGGCAATCAGACACCCATTATGAGTACATCCGCGCTCCGTTATGCAGAAAGTTTATCAAAAGTCCTTAGAAATACTGATAAAGGAAGAGTTATTGGTGCTGATTGCTTTGGTCCAATGGAACTGCAGGGTAAGCAACAAGGTTTCTTTTGGTATGGCATTCATATGATAGAAATGCTTTTTACTATTCTAGGCCAAGGTTCAAAGTCGGTGAAGGCCATTACGGACAAAGACTATGACGTTATTACGGGTGTTTGGGAGGATGGGCGTATAGGAACGGTTAGAGGTAATCGAAAAGGAAATACTCAGTTTGGTGCATTGATTCACTTTGAACAAGCTACCGAATATGTCGATATTAATTTAATTCAAAAACCTTATTATGCTAGTTTATTGGAGCAGATTATGGGCTTTTTTCGCGATGGAATTTCGAGGGTTCCTTTAAGTGAAACAAAGGAGGTTATCCGTTTCGTTGAGGCGGCTAATGAAAGTAGTCATTCTGGAAAAATGATAATTATTTAACTCAAAGTGAAAATACTACATGTTTAAGAGTCGAAGTGTTTAGTAGTCGAGTGAAAGCCGATGAAAACTACAGTGATTTTTCCATCGGCATGTAACGTGTTCGTTAACTTTCTTCTTCCTCAATAAAGCTTAGTCGATAAATACGGCGGGGTCTCCCTTTATGGGCTAACTTCTCTTCGCCAATGATAGTAACCAGTTCAGCATCCATCCATTTTAAAAGAATTCGGTTGGCGCTTCTAATGGTTACATTGAGTGTTGAAGCTAATTCTTGAGCTGTATAGTCAATCTTTTTATGCCTGGAAACACGTGCCATTAATTTTGTCATATAGGAGGCTGACATCCCAGCTTTTTCAGCCTTATCTAGCAGATGCGGGTCGGTGATGGCTAAATTGTATCTTTCATATTGTTTATGTGTCGTTATATCGACAGGCCCCAAGACACTCCGGTCTTCACGAACAATATAACAAACATTCCCGCCTAAATCTTTTGATTGACGAAGTGCTAATCGTGCGTGATTGCCTGCTTCCGCAGCTGTGCGGCCAAATCCAACACCAAGACTGATCGTAATGCCTAATTCACTTTTAACGTCTTGTAACAAGGGAATGAATTTATAGCCTCTTGTTTCACGTTCGAAAATACCGCGAGTCGTAATGAATGAATATTCTTCTCCGCCTAAATTAATCAGATGTCCGTCAAGCAGTTTAATATAATCAAGCAACATTTGTTGGATATTTAATTTCAATAATTGAACATCATGCTCAGAAGAATATTTTTCCGTAACACCTTTAAAGTTATCGATATTAATTAAACCAAATACAATTTGCGATTCCTTATTTCTTCGTGTATTTGTTGCTAAGAGCGCTCGTTCTAATGAAACAATCATATCTTGTTGTGTAGGCGTAACCCATTCATAGGGAATACGGAGAGTTGATAATCGGTTAGCTACGTGCTGAATACCAGTGAGCGCTATTGCATTATGTTTTTGATAATTGTCCACATGGAATTGGACTACTTCCTCAATGATTATACTTTGTGAAGGATTTTTATAGACAAGGAGTTCATAATTAACTTCTTCAAGTTCTGATAAAATTTGTTCAACATACTTTTCTTCAACTGTATCAATAGATAAGCATTTTAAACTGTAGCCACTTTTAATGATAAATAAGGATCTGTAAAGCCCAGTGCCCATTAATGGCATATGATGCACAGGAATTATAAAATCTATAACTTGCTTGACGATATTGTATGAATGATATTCTGTAAACATTAAAACTTCGACATCATTCATTAATTCCTTTGTTATTTCCTTGACTTGACTGGTAGGTTCTATAATTTGAAAAACGGGCTTAAAGTTTGGAAACGTTTTCAAAGTTTCACGCGTTTGGTCAATAAGTGCTTTAGATCCGATGATTCCGATATTAATGTCTGAATTGTCTTGTATGTTATTTTTTCTATGCATGAACAGTTCCCTCCTTGTCTCGTGAAAAAGTAATATATTGGGCTAGTGTCTTTTAATCTGATGTTTTGTTTATAATACTTTCTTGTAGTAATTCTGTCAAAATTGAGAATTTACAGCGCTAATACAAGATAAAAGAGATTCGACATTAAAAGACCTAATAAAGACTTGTCTTTTAATGAAAGTATACATACAATACTATTGAATAGCAATTTAGATATATCTGTTAACTGGTTTGCGTTAAAACAAATAGGGAGTGATGGAATGAGAACGATTGCAGAGCTTGAAGACTTTTTGACGAAACCATCTTCACAATTGATTAATGATCTTAAATTAGTAGAGGGTGATATTTTAATTTTGGGTGTTGGGGGGAAAATGGGACCAACATTAGCGAAAATGACGAAAAGAGCGATTGCTCAAGCCGGTTTGGATAAAAAGGTGATAGGGGTTTCTAGGTTTTCATCGGGCAGTTTGAAAGAAGAGTTAGAGGACTTTGGAATTGAGACAATTGCAGTTGATTTATTAAATGACGAGCAACTGCAATCGTTGCCGGATGTTAAAAACATTATTTTAATGGCTGGCAATAAATTTGGAACTGCTGGAAATGAGCATTTTACGTGGGCGATGAATGCCTACTTACCTGGCAGAATTGCAGAGAAATTTAAAAATTCTCGTATTGTCGCATTTTCATCTGGTAATATTTATCCATTAACGAATGTGGTGAGTGGAAATTGTTCTGAGGAGACAGCCGCGAGTCCAATTGGGGAGTATGCCCAATCTTGTTTAGGAAGAGAGCGTGTCCTTACAAACTTTTCGCGTAATAACGAAACGCCAATGCTCCTATTCCGATTAAATTATGCAATTGACATGCGGTACGGTGTGTTAGTAGAAATCGCTCAACATGTTTTAGAAGGCAATGCTATTGATTTAACGATGGGAAGTGTAAACGTAATTTGGCAAGGAGATGCCAACGAGTACGCAGTGCGGTCATTACTCCATTGTGATACACCGCCAAAAATAGTAAATGTGACTGGACCTGAGACCATTTCAGTCCGTTGGTTGGCAGAGGAATTTGGGATGCGATTCGAAAAGAAACCACTATTTGTAAATGAAGAGCAGCCGACAGCATTATTAAATAATGCCTCAAAAGCACATCAATTATTTGGCTATCCAAAAGTAACACTTCAACAAATGATTGATATGACGGCAGAATGGTTGACGCATAAGGGTGAAACATATAATAAACTAACCCATTTTCAAGAGCGAAAAGGAGCATTTTAAATGTTGAATCCTGCTGTAAAAAAACAATTGCAAGAAGGAACAGTCATTCCAGCGCATCCACTTGCACTAACAGAAAACCGGCAGCTTGATGAAACGAGTCAACGTGCACTTACTCGGTATTATATTGATGCGGGGGTGGGAGGGGTTGCAGTTGGCGTCCATACGACTCAGTTTGAAATTCGGGACTCACAGTTCAATTTATTTGAAAAAGTATTAACCCTTGCGATTGAAGAGATAGAGAAGGCACAAGTTCCTGATTCATTCATAAAAATCGGTGGAATTAGTGGGCCGATTGAGCAGGCGATTGAAGAGGCGAAATTTATTAAAGCGATTGGCTATGATCTTGGGTTGTTAAGCATGGGAGGCTTACATAGTGCTTCCGAGGAAGAGCTACTTAATCGGACTGAAAAAATTGCTGAGATTATTCCTGTTATTGGATTTTACTTGCAACCGGCTGTAGGAGGACGTATTCTTTCCTACAATTTTTGGAGAAAGCTTGCTGATATACCTAATATTCATGGTATAAAGATTGCACCTTTTAATCGATATCAATCGCTCGATGTAATAAGAGCAGTATGCCATTCTAAAAGAAATGAAGAAATTGCTATTTATACCGGAAATGATGACAATATCGTAAATGACTTGCTAACGGTCTATCGAATTAATGTAGATGGTAAAAAGATTGAGAAACGGATTGTAGGGGGACTACTCGGACATTGGTCAGTGTGGACGAAAACAGCGGTGGATATTTTTAATAAAATAACAGACACTCGATCAAAAGGCGAGATTCCAAGTGAATTATTAACCTTAGGACAAGAAATTACGGATGCGAATGCTGCGTTCTTTGATCCGAATAATGAATTTAAAGGGAGCATTGCTGGCATTAATGAGGTATTAACAAGACAAGGGCTTCTGAAGGGACGATGGTGTTTACTTGATAAGGAAAGATTAAGCCCAAATCAAATGGAGGAAATAGATCGTGTGTATATCGACTATCCGCATTTGCATGACGATGTATTTGTAAAAGAGAACTTAGCCAACTGGTTGAAAGAGTAAGGAGCGATTGAAATGAAATCAATTGTGGCAAGGAGTCAAAAAGTCCATATTATCAAGCGCACGAAGCCAACGATTAAACCTTCTTATCTATCAATTGAAACATTGCACTCGGTCATTTCACCCGGGACTGAGCTGAGCTTGATTGGAATTAGTGGGGAAAGAGAAATCGCATTAGGCTATAGTGCGGTTGGAATTGTTACGGAATGTGGTGAAGGTGTAGATGATTATCAAAAAGGAGATATTGTTGCCTGTTATGGAGCCCCATATGTAGGGCATTCTGAATGTCTAGTAGTTCCAACTACGTTATGTGCAAAGGTTCCAGCTGGCGTAGAATCGAAGGAAGCTGCTTTAGCAGGGATTGGCGCAATCGCGATTCATGCCCTAAGGATTGCAAAACTCGAATTCGGTGAAACGATTGTTATTATTGGCTTGGGATTACTTGGTCAAATGATTGCTAAAATAGCCAATGCCGTTGCATATAATGTGATTGCCTTCGATATTCAAGCAGAGCGGGCAGCAATGCTTCGTGAAGAAGACCGTATTTGTTCTTTTTCAACTATTGAAGAAATGGAAAGTGAGATAGCGAAGTGTACGAAAAACCAGGGCGCTGATGCAGTTCTTTTATGTGCAGGCGGTAAACGATCCACACTTACAAATCAAAGTTTAGAATGGGTTCGTACACAAGGTAAAGTTGTAATTGTCGGGGATATCGAACCGGATTTCCCTCGGAACCTACTGTTTGCGAAGGAAGCACAAATACTTATTTCACGGGCTGGTGGCCCGGGCCGTTATGATCAAATGTATGAAAAACAAGCAATCGATTATCCATACGGTTATGTACGCTGGACAGAGGGAAGAAATGTAGCAGAGTATTTACGTTTAGTAAATGACAAACGGATTAATGTCCAATCTTTTTTAACGGATGAAGTCGACTTTAAGGATGCGCCGGCTGCATATGATGAATTGGTCAATAAAAAGTCAACTGCATTGACGAAGATTATCAACTATATAGTTTGAAATAAATAACCCCATTGAATTCGCTATCCCTTGTAAGGCACCTTCGCTCAGTTATAGAGGTATTCATGTTCAATATATGAATGAGTATATTGAAAAGCTGAACTATAGAGTCGAGTACGATTCGTATTATATAGAAGGGAGCTATGTGTATGTTGAAAGTTGGCGTTATTGGTGGAGGTTCTATTTCTGAGTTTCATATTAAACCCTATATGAAAAACGAGGGAGTAGAGTTAGCCGCGTTGTGTGATAGCAATGAACAGCGTTTAGCCCTAGCAGGTGAACGATATGGTGTCACTGCACTCTATAACAACTACGTTGAGTTGTTGCAAAATCCGGAAATCGATGCGGTCAGTATTTGTACGTGGAATAATACACATGCAGCGATTGCGATTGCAGCATTAGAAGCAGGAAAGCATGTCTTAGTAGAGAAGCCATTAAGTATGACTGTCGTTCAAGCATTAGCTGTTGAAGCAGCGGTTAAAGAAACCGGAAAAGTCCTACAAGTCGGTTTCGTTAGACGTCACGGTGATAATACAAAGCTCCTTAAGCAATTTATCGAACAAGATGAACTTGGTGAAATTTATTACGCAAAGGCTTCCTGTTTAAGAAGGCTTGGTAATCCCGGTGGGTGGTTTAGTGATCAGTCGAAATCAGGTGGGGGACCGCTCATTGATTTAGGCGTTCATATGATTGATATCAGTTGGTATCTGATGGGGAAACCACGTCCTGTTTCGGTAAGTGGCAATACATATTCAAAGTTGGGCAATCGTAGCCATATTAAAAACCTTTCCTTCTATCAAGCAGCTGACTATGATCCGACCGTAAACGATGTGGAAGATTTAGCGAATGCCCTCATTCGTTTTGACAATGGTGCTTCTTTATATATTGATGTTAGCTATACACTTCATGCCAAAGAAGATGAGTTATACGTTAAATTGTTCGGGGAAAAAGGTGGCGCAGAAATTGAACCGAAGTTAGCGATGGTAACAGAGAAAAACAATACGATTTTAAATATTACGCCACAAATCGATAAACTTAGTTTTGATTTTGAAGGTGCCTTTAGAAACGAAATCAATCATTTCGTTGACTGTTGTATAGAAGGAAAAGAAACAATTGCACCTGTTGCTGATGGCGTGCAAATCATGAGGATATTGAATGCAGTCTATGAGTCAGCAAAAATGGGAAGAGAAGTTTACTTATAAATGAAAATGATAGATAAAGATGTTGTTATCGTAGGTGGTGGATTAGGAGGGTGTGCAGCAGCATTATCGGCATGCGCTAATGGCTTACAAGTGTTGTTAATTGAAGAAACAGACTGGATTGGTGGTCAAGTTACCTCGCAAGGGGTGCCACCTGATGAACATCAATGGATTGAAGAGTTTGGATCGACTCAGAGATATCAAGTGTATCGTAGAAAAGTTCGAGACACTTATTTACGAACAATGGATGTAAAAGGTACTAAAACACTGTTTAATCCAGGGAATGGATTGGTCAGCAACATTTGCCATGATCCGAGGGTTAGTCTGCATGTATTGAATGAAATGCTTCTGCCATATATCTTAACAAACCAACTTAGGATTATATTGAACACGGCAGTTACCTCGGTTAAAAGAAATGGCAGAACAGTAACAAACATAACCTATAAAAATACTGTGACTGGAAAAGAAGAAATGGCTGTTGCACTCTATTTCATCGATGCTACAGAAGCCGGGGATCTATTACCATTAGCTAGTGTCGATTATGTAACAGGTGCGGAAGCAAAAGCAGATACTCATGAACCGCATGCATTGAAAGTCGCGGATTCTACCGATATTCAAGCATTCACATATGTACTAGGAATGGAGTACAGGCAAGGAGAAAATCATATGATTCCGGAGCCGGAGATGTACGAGTTTTGGAAAGAATTTCATCCAGCTATATGGCCCGATAACTATTTAAGCTTTTTCGCGCCACATCCGATTACGAAAGAGAAAAGAGAATATACGCTTTTCCGTGAAAAGACAGGATTCCCTCTCTGGGAATATCGACGTAGCTTTGATAAGCAACAGTTTAATACGCCAGTCGATGCTGGTGATGTCAGTTTAATGAATTGGCCGCAAAGTGATTACTTTTTAGGGAATATCTATGATGTAACTGAAGCAGAAAAAGAGCAACATATCTATCAAGCAAAACAGTTGAGCATGTCCCTGCTGTACTGGTTACAAACCGAAGCACCACGGTCTGATGGCAGTAAAGGATATCCAGGGTTGAAACTACGTAAAGATCTATTTACAACTGAAGATGGTTTAGCAAAAGCAGCCTATATTAGGGAATCAAGGCGAATAAAAGCAGATTATACAATTGTAGAGCAAGATGTTTCACCTGATTTTAATGAAGGGAAGACAGGGAAGTTATATGCTGATCGGATAGGAATTGGCTCATATAGTATCGATTTACATCCCAGCATGGCAGGGAGAACCTATTTAGATATAAAAGCATTACCGTACCATATTCCATTAGGTGCACTGATTCCAACAGATACAGATAATCTGTTAGCAGGCTGTAAAAATATCGGAACAACACATATAACAAATGGATGCTATCGCCTCCATCCAACAGAGTGGAATATCGGTGAAGCATGTGGCGCTTTAATTGCATTCTGTATAAAAAATAGCACAGATCCAAAAACAGTCCGTGCAAATAAAAAGATGTTAACAGAATTTCAAGATACCCTACGAGCAGATGGTTTCGAATTAGAGTGGCCGGCAGAATTTTATTGATAGTGAAAAATTAAAGTGGAGGGATCGAATGAATATTAGTATCAGTATGTATAGTTTGGCATCCACTATAAGCAAGGAAAAGTGGTCAATTGTCGATTTCATAGACTATGCAAGCAGTATTGGAATAGATGGGGTGGAATTACTTGATATTTATTGGGCGAATAAAGAAGATAAAGACGAAGAAATCGAGCAAGTGCTTGCTGCATTGAAAAGCTATAACTTACAAGTGGCAGCATATGATATCACTAATAATTTTGTGAAAGAATCGGTTGAAGAACGTGCTGAAGAAGTGGCCAAGGTATTGAACGGTATTGAAGTTGCAAAAAAAATAGGAACGAGTATTGTACGCGTTTTATGCGGCGATATCCATGGTGATAACACATATGAAAATGGATCGGCTTGGATTATCGAAGGCTTGAAAAAATGTGCAGAAACTGCTGAAAAAGAGCAAGTCTATTTAGCGATAGAAAATCACGGTTTATTAGCGGGGAAAAGTAAACAAGTTAACGAAATTATAAAGGCAGTGAATAATCCTTATGTAAAAACAACGTTCGATACGGGAAACTTTTTACTTGTCCATGAAAAGCCGACAGAAGCATTTGAACAGTTGAAAAACGAAATCGTTCATGTTCATTTTAAAGACTTTCGTAAAAAAGAAGAAAATGAGCCACTCCGTGGGTTTCGTTCCACAGAAGGAGTAGAGTTAATTGGGGTTATTCCTGGTGATGGTGAAGTTGATCTCGCTTATATTGTAAATGGATTAAAAGATAGTAATTATAATGGCTGGTTATCTATAGAATATGAAGGACATGACGACGCGAAAATGGCTAACGAAGAAGCGGTACGTCGTTTAAAAACCTATTGAGATAGGGGGATAGAAATAATCATGAGAATTGTATTTGCTAGTTTAGATAAAATCGACTTTCGTAACTCATTAGAAAATGTAAGCTTAATTGAGTCGGTTGAACAGTTAAAAAGAGCTGACAGCAAAGAGACTACATATGTATTAGCCATTTCTGAAGAGCAGTTGAAAGCTGTGGAAAATAGCGATAATGAGGTGTATATTCCCTTCACTGAGCTAACTGCTGATCATCAAAGACTGGGCTGGTATGTTTATTTTGATTTAGTAAACTATCCATTTTATCAAAAGGTAAAAGAGATGATCGCTAAGGAAGATAAACCTAAAGGCGTTTTCCGATTTAGACGAATGGTGAAACAAGATGAAAATAATTTGTTACTCGCGTGTGATCTATATGTATTATCTTCATTACTTGGCGAACCCCAAGGCATTCAAGTAAAACAAACCGATCAATTTGTGACTCCGACACATACAATTGTCTTGATGGACTTTGGTGAAGGAACAATGGCGCATATTGAATATACGGTAGCTGACCAAGAGCGAATTGAGCTTGAGTGGAGTGGGATTAAAACGATTATTGAATTTGATAGTAATCAGATGAGACCGATTCAATCAGGTAGTATAACGTCTTTGCCATTAGCCATTTCGGTCGATGCCATTTTAGCATCAGCACAGAAAGTAAATCAGGAGCTCATTACTCGATTGAATTATTTCAGTAACTTAATCAATGGGGGTGCACATTCATGAAACTTGGCATGATGAGTTTTGCACATATGCACGCATACAGTTATGCGGATGGCGTAAAGAGATTACCGAACGTTGAGTTAGTAGGCATTTTTGATGAAAATGTTGAAAGAGGTCAAGAAGCTGCCCGAAAATATGATACGGTCCATTACAGTGATCAAGCAGAGTTTCTATCATTGGAAATGGAAGCTGTCATTATTTGCAGTGAAAACAATCGCCATAAAGAAATGGTTGTAAATGCTGCGAAAGCAAAGAAGCATATCCTATGTGAAAAACCAATTGCAACAAATCTTACAGACGCTAAAGAAATAATTCAAGTATGTAAAGATCATGCCGTTATTTTGCAGATTGCTTATCCAGTCCGCTTCAGCTCGCCAATTCAACAAGTAAAAGAAATGATTGATAACGGAGAATTAGGTGATATTGTAGCTTTTCGGACGACCAATCGGGGTCAAAATCCTGGTGGCTGGTTTATTGATAAAGAGCAATCAGGTGGTGGTGCTGTACTAGATCATACCGTACATATGGTTGATATTATGCGATGGTATTTAAATGAAGAAGTCACAGAGGTAAAGGCGATTATTGATTCCTATTTTCATGATATAGCTATTGATGATGCGGGGCTTCTCACATTAGAATTCGAAAATGGCGTGATTGCTTCCCATGATGCAAGTTGGTCTCGTTTTACAGAGTACCCAACATGGGGAGATGTAACGATTGAGGTGATTGGGACGAAACAAACAGTGAAAGTCGATGCATTTAACGAACACGTTAAGATGTTCAGCAGTGGAAAAAAATCATTGGAACATATTTTTTATGGAAACGACATGGACTTTGGATTGATTCGTGATTTTATTAACTGTGTAAAGGAAGGAAGAGAACCATCTATAACAGGTTATGGCGGACTAAAATCATTAGCGGTTTCATTGGCAGCGTACGAATCAAGTAAATTTAAAAAGGCGATTAGGTTATAAACGTTAATAGGGGGCACTAGTTTTCATCGATTATGATAGGAAGCTGTAGTGTCCTTTTGTTGATTAATGGAAAAAGATAAATCTAGCTATAAATGTTGAACAAATAAATACCTATATTAACTGAGCGAAGGCTCCTTTCAAGGGGTAGCCGATGCCCTAAGATTGATAGCGCAGCGGTCAGGCTTAGGGCGGGAGGCATCCCCTAGCGTCGAAGCGGATTCAATAGGAATCATTAATTCAACATATATTTAGGGAAGGCGTTGATCATCTTGGACAAAATTATTTACTGGAATGATCATGAAACGGTTTTGTTTGCTGTTGAAGAATTAAGAAGGTTAATGAGAGAGGCAGGACATGAAAGTACAATCGATGCTCGAGCGGCATTTACTGTGCTTAATGAAAATATGAATAGGATTATCCTGCTAACAACAAACGAATATCATTCTTTGGTGGATATAAAAAAAACAATCACGCTAACTGATGATGGTTTTGCATTGATTAGATCAGAAAATGATATGTGGATTATTGGGAATGAGCCCCGTTCTATTCTCTATGGCGTTTATATGTATTGTAAAAAGCAGTTTGGCTACCAGTGGATTGAATTGGACAAAGAAACAATCGTTCACCCTCATTCACCAAAGAAAGAAGAATTATATATACATGAACCGATGTTTGCTAGACGTGGAAATATTATTGAAACCATTAACGATCCCGGCTATATCAATTCCCTCATAGATTGGGGTGTTAAAAATGGACAAAATGAATATTTCTTCACGTTCTTCTTATGGGATGAGATTAAATCATACGTGACTCAGACATTAAAAAAACGGAATGCTCAAGTAACATTAGGCGGTCATAGTTTAAGTTACTTGCTTAGAGAGATACAAAAGAATACGGATGAGAACATGCTTAAGCAAGATGAAAAACTAAAGTTCTTTGCTGAAAATACATATCTTCAGGATAAAGTCATTCAAAAAATAGTTGCTATCTGTTTGGAAAACAAAGTAATTACTAGAATCTCGTTGTGGCCTGAAGATATCGGAATCGACGAAAAAAACGCGAGTGGATTTTTGCCGACCTATATTCGATTTACTGATAGATTGAAAGAAGGGCTTGGTAAAGAAGGGTTACACGTAGAAGTAGAATATATTGTGTACAATGCTGGGTTGTCTTGGAGTATGTTGGAGAGGGAAAGTCAAACTGAAGCGTCTGATCAAGTCGACGTTTTATACGCCTATTGGGGAAGGGATTATTCGTCAGCCATTGATTCAAGTGATCCTAGGCAAATTAGAGCCCATCAAGCATTACAAGACTGGAACAACCAAACGAAAAAAGGTGGGAAATCGTTAACAGTTCTTGAGTACTATAGTGATCATTTTATGTTAACAGACCTCTTTCCGCCACTTCTTATGAGAATACAGCAGGATTTACATGATTATAAACAATTGAATA
Organism: Sporosarcina psychrophila; assembly: GCA_020742515.1. Lineage (GTDB taxonomy): Bacteria > Bacillota > Bacilli > Bacillales_A > Planococcaceae > Sporosarcina > Sporosarcina psychrophila_B. The sequence continues at coordinate 2,847 of DYWT01000096.1, read as the reverse complement.
TAAACGGTGTTTTAAATTTAATTGTACCCACACATCAAAAACAACAATATCCAGAGTTAGAGGTCAACTATCCTTGGAAGTGGATCAATCATTTTAATAATTACGTATACACAAGGATCGCTTGGGGTGAGCAATATGAGATGATTGCCGAGGATTATTTCGCTGTTTTTAATGAAGATAAAGCAGCAATTCACGAGATGCTTATTGAAGTAGAAAAACTTGTTTCACAGCATACGAAATGGAATGCGCCCCTATTTCCCGCTAGAGTAGTTGATCCGGAAAAAGTTCATGAACCAATGACTCAATTAATGGTTCAGGCTTATTTAAAGGAAGTATATGATTGTTTATCAGCGTTGGATGTAAGCGAAATAGATTCATTATTAGCTATTCAAACAAAGGATAACTTTAGAGCATTTTCGGCAAAAGAAATGATGTTGATCTATTTTTATTATCTAAAAAAAGGAACGGAAATTTATACAAATGCATGGGCACTAAAAGGTGAAAAATAAACCCTAGCAGAATATACGGAGGTATAACTAATGGATATTAGCAATCTGCATTATTATGTACCAACAGAAAAAGTCAACGAACCAATGTTAATTGAAAAAAATCTAATTATTTACGGGGGGACACCAGCCGGTATCACAGCAGCTATTCAAGCGACGAAAATGGGGCTCACTGTCGTAATCGTTGAGTTCAGCAAACATATCGGCGGGATGACTGCTAGTGGATTAGGTGCTACAGATCTTGGCGCAGAAGATGCGGTGGGTGGGCTTTCGAGAGAGTTTTATCAAGAAATCGCGAATTATTATGGAAAAGAAAAACAATGGAAGTTTGAACCGAAAGCGGCTCAGTATGTGTTTGATAAATGGATGAAAGACTATGATATTCCGGTTTATTTGAACCAACATTTAGCCGAAGTTACTAAAGAGAATGGAAAAATTATTGAAATTGTAATGGAGAATGAAAACCGTTTTAAAGGAAAAGTTTTTATGGACTGTAGTTATGAAGGTGATTTATTAGCTCAGTCAGATGTCACTTTTTTTGTTGGACGAGAGTCGAATGCAACGTATAAGGAAATTTATAATGGGATTCAGTTTGGTGCACCTCATCATAAATTCGAAAAGTGGGTTGATCCCTATGTTGTGGAGGGGGAGCCAGAGAGTGGTCTGTTGCCCGGAATCACAGAGGATGATTCTGAACAATTGGGCTATCAAGGGCAAGGGGATCATAGAATCCAAGCGTATAATTTCCGGATTTGTTTGACGAGGGATAAAGAGAATCGTATTCCATTTCCTAAGCCACCACATTATGAAGCAGATCGATACCGGCTTCTTCTGCGTTATATAAAAGCAGGTGTTTGGGATGCGATGAACCTTCACACGATGTTGCCAAACGGAAAATCGGATTTAAATAATTACGGTGCTATATCGATGGACAATGTTGGAATGAATTACGATTGGCCAAAAGGGAGTTATCAAAGGCGTGAGGAGATTTTTCAAGATCATCTAAATTATGATTTGGGGATGTTGTATTTTTTAGCGAATGATTTACGTGTACCAGCAGCTATACGGGAGGAAGTAACTGCTTGGGGGTTACCGAAAGATGAGTTTGAAAAAACTGGGCATTGGCCACATCAGTTGTATATCCGTGAAGGGAGAAGAATGATTTCTGATTACGTTATGACAGATCATAATTGTCTAAAGCAGACATTTGTTGATGATCCAATTGGTTTGGCGTCATTCCATATGGATTCCCATAACTGCCGACGTGTTGTGATTGATGGCAGGTGTGTGAATGAGGGAGACGTTCAGGTACCAATTGCTCCTTATGAAATTTCATATCGGTCCATTCGGCCGAAGTTTGAAGAATGTACAAATTTACTTGTCCCGGTTTGCTTATCAAGTTCACATATTGCTTATGGATCGATTCGAATGGAGCCAATATTTATGATTCTAGGACAGACGGCGGGCACAGCAGCAGCCCTAGCTTATAAACAAAAAATAGCTGTTCAAGATGTAGATTACGAAGAATTAAAACAAGAACTTCTTAAGGCAGGCCAAGTTGTCGAATGGGGCGATGATATGGTGGATGACCCAATTAAACGAATGGAAGAAACGTTCGGAAAGTGATAAACAATACAATAGTGGAGGGGTCTAGATGAAAATCATTGCTTGGGAACGCGATAGATTAAAAGAACTAGTAGAGTTATGGAATAAGGAATTAGCCGTTGATTTTCCGATGCGTGAAGAGCTATTTATGCAGAATAGCTTCGATGACGTGAACGTTAGCTATGACAGTTCTTATATCGCGGTAGATGAACAAGATCGTGTGATTGGATTTGTAGTTGCTAAACGATGGCAAGAAAAAATAGATGTGAAAATGGATACTAAAAAGGGTTGGATCCAAGTGCTATTAGTAGACAGTGCCTATCGTGGAAAAGGTATCGGTACAACACTTCTTGAACGTGTAGAAGCAGATTCCAAGAGAAATGGTGTTGAGGAGATACAATTGGGTGGAGATCCCTTCCACTATTTTTCAGGTATACCCGATCAATATAAGGATGCACAAAAATGGGCAGAAAAACATGGTTTCAATAAAAGAATAAACACATATGATTTAATTAATCACCTGGATAAAAAATATGACTTACCTGTTGATAATTCAGTTGCATTTTCAATTCTTAAAAAGGAGGAAGAAGCAGATCTAATTTCATTTTTAGAACGATGTTTTCCGGGAAGATGGGTCTATGAAACGATGAAGTACTTTGAAATGAATGGGGATGGACGAGAATTTGTTGTCGTCAAAAAGAAAGGTCAAATCATAGGGTTTTGTAGAATTAATGAT
>DYWT01000095.1 GCA_020742515.1 Sporosarcina psychrophila | reverse complement strand
CATTTTGAAATGTATATGGCAAGATTGTAAGGTGATCACTAGTAGATACTACTTATATTCAAGAAAGACGTACTCCGGTTTGCAGATTTCATCACAGATAATGTAATGATCTTTCTCACATAGACCATCTAGCGAAGGCGCGACTTTCTGGCTTATCGCGGGAGGCATCCACAAAGCGTCGAAGCGGTATTAGCAGGATTTCTTATTCATCCCTCATGTATTGGAACATTTGTTGATCACTTTCGATCGATTTATGGCACTCCAGGTTGCAAGTCTCATCCCCGATATCGATATGTGCTTCCTCAAATAGACCATCCAGCGAAGACGCGACTTCGTGGTAGCCGGAGTGATAGGACTGAAAGAACTCTCCTTTCCGGCTTATCGCGGGAGGCACCCACAAAGCGTCGAAGCGGTAATAGCAGGAATTCTGATTCTATCCATTGTAATGCGCCTATGCCGTATTCATTTGTTCAACATATGTAGTAGGATTATAAAGATGGTATTTGAATATGGAAGCCGTGATTAAGGTTCCACAATTCCGCTTCAAATTCACTATTTATTCATCTATTCTTAATAGCTTGAAATCATCTCCTATCAACGATACGATGAGGTTATTCATGAGAAGGGAATGGTTATTTTGCAAATGGTGCTTATTATATTCGCGATTAATATCGTGTATGTTACGTTTTTTACAGTGCGCATGATCCTAACGTTAAAAGGCTATAGATACATCGCTGCAGGACTTAGTATAGTGGAAATTGTTATCTATGTTATCGGCCTTGGTTTAGTGCTGGATAACCTGAATGAAATACAGAACTTGATAGCCTATGCGGTCGGTTACGGTTGCGGAGTAATTATCGGTTCGAAGATCGAAGAAAAGATGGCACTTGGTTATATCACTGTAAATGTGATTACAGCAGAAAAGAATTTGAAGCTACCGGGCATACTCAGAGAAAAAGGGTACGGTGTGACGGATTGGTCGGCAAATGGACTTGATGGCGATCGGTCTGCTATGCAGATTCTAACACCACGTAAATATGAACTGAAACTTTACGTTACTATTAAAGAAATAGATCCCAAAGCATTTATCATTGCATATGAGGCGAAAACGATCCATGGCGGTTTCTGGGTTAAGAGCATCAAGAAAGGAAAGTTGTTCAAGTGAGTAAAAAGAAGACTGTGTGGTTTGATGTAGAGGCGGAAGAAACTATTGAAGATTGTTTGAAGAGGTTGACTGCAGCAGGTTATACGGTTGCGGGACGAAAGGAAGAACCTTTGTTTACTGAAGTGGATGGCGAGTATATTCCGGTACGGCAAGTTATAAAGTTCAAAGGCATACTCAAAGAAGACTAAATCGCCCGTAATCCGAACAATATATGATAGATGTATTTTATTGTTCGTCTTTCGGGTTGACGGATGCTCTTGGTCTTGTTAAAATATAGAGAGTAAATAGGAATCCCCATATATGCTGTGGAATTGGCCGCAGTGTTTCTACCAGGACACCTTAATGTCCGGACTATGCGGGAAAGCGACTTTCAGGAATGGTAGCGAAAGGTGTGTGAGTACCAATGGGTGCAATCATCTTCACGCATATTTCAATGTCCTCGAATGATCTGCTTTTCATGCATTTGAAAAGTGGTTTATTCGAGGATTTTTTAGTTTAGAAAATGTTGGCTAGGCTTCAGGCGCCAGACATTCGGGTCAAAAGTCAGCCTGGCCAGGAAGGATCGAAATGTATCCTTTCCAGGCAACGAACGCTGCTTCATTGGTTCGACTTATGCGCGTTCATTTGTAAAGGCGTCTTACGTTTTTCTTAGAAGGAGCGGATTAAATTTGGAACCTAAAATCGGCGTTATTATGGGGAGTAAAAGTGATTGGGAAACAATGAAGTATACTTGTGACATTTTAGACGAGCTAGCAGTCCCTTATGAGAAGAAAGTTGTCTCGGCGCATCGCACGCCTGACTTCATGTTTGAATATGCGGAACGAGCACAAGAAAAAGGTCTAGAAGTTATCATTGCGGGAGCTGGAGGAGCGGCGCATCTACCGGGGATGGTTGCAGCAAAAACATTGCTACCGGTTATCGGCATACCTGTGCAATCGAAAGCGTTGAATGGAATGGATTCATTATTATCGATCGTCCAGATGCCAGGTGGTGTTCCGGTTGCGACCATGGCGATTGGAAAAGCAGGCGCTGTGAATGCAGGTCTACTTGCAGCACAGATGCTTGGCGTCCATGATAAATCTTTAATGAAGCGTATTGAAGAGCGCCGCGATAATATACGTGATGCGGCACTGGAAAGTAGCGGTGATTTACTATGAAAACAATTTTACCTGGACATACGATAGGAATCATTGGTGGTGGACAGCTTGGTCGTATGATGTGGCTTGCAGCGAAAGAAGCAGGATTCAAAATTGCTGTGCTAGATCCAGTTATGGATTCACCATGTGGTCAAATTGCTGATATCCGGATTGTTGCACAATACAACGACGAAGCCGCGCTTGAGGAACTTGGTGAAGTGAGTGATGTCATCACATATGAATTTGAAAACATTGATTATGAAGGACTGAAACGTCTGACTCATATCGCACATGTACCACAGGGCGCTGAACTTGTTCGAATCACCCAAAACCGTATCAATGAAAAAGCGGAAATTACTGCATCGGGTGCACCTGTTGCGAACTACGTGGCGGCACAGACATTTGAAGAACTTACATCAAAAATTGCAGAAGTCGGTTTCCCTTGTATCGTCAAGACTGCATTCGGCGGTTATGACGGTAAAGGGCAAGTGAAAATTGATGATGAAAAGGATCTTCATGAAGCTGAATCATTCTTTGCTCATTCAGCATGTATTGCAGAAGCATTTGTTCCGTTCACGAAAGAGGTTTCGGTCATCATTCAACGAAACGCTGAAGGACAGTCTTACTGTCTGCCAATTGCGGAAAATATTCATAAAAATCACATACTGCATGAATCGATTGTACCTGCAAGGGTTCACGAAAGTGTATTGAGACAAGCTGAGGAAGCAGCGATGAAAATTGCAGATCATCTCGATCTTGTCGGGACATTGGCAGTAGAAATGTTTGTTTTGGAAAGTAATGAAATCATCATTAACGAATTAGCACCTAGACCACATAACTCTGGACATTACTCAATTGAGGCATGTAATATCTCACAGTTTCATCAACACGTCCGTGCTATTTGTGGTTGGCCACTCCGAAAGCCGATCCTATGGGCACCGTCAATTATGGTAAACGTGCTTGGTGAACATATTGCGCCACTTTCGAAAGCTGTAAAGGATCATCCTGATTGGTCAATCCACCTATATGGCAAAGCAGAAGCAAAAGAAAAGCGTAAAATGGGACATATAACGATTATGACTGACAATAGTGAAAAAACATTGAAAGAAATTGAAGCAACAGGCATTTGGTCTTAATTCGAGAAAATGAATTGCCGGCAGCTTTTCAACATTTGTACCAATAACCTAATCTAATTTCATTTGGGAGGAAAAAGACATGACGAAAGTAAACGTATACGTAACAATCCGTGAAAGTGTTGTTGATCCACAAGGGGTAGCAGCAAAAGAAGCACTTCAAACGAGAGGTTATAAAGAAGTCGAAAACGTACGCATTGGGAAATTGATTGAGCTAGAATTGGACGGATCAGTTACAGATATCGATGCACGTGTCAAAGAAATGTGTGAAAAGCTTTTGGTCAATAAAGTTATTGAGAACTACCGATATGAAATCGGGGAGGTTGCGGGCAAATGAAGTTCGCTATACTTGTTTTCCCGGGATCGGGTTGCGACATCGACATGTATCATGCGGTAAATACCGTTCAGGGAAATAAAGCAGAGTACATTTGGCATACAGAAGCAGACCTTGACGGTTTTGACGCAGTACTCATTCCAAGCGGCGCGTCGTACGGCGATTATCTGCGTCCTGGTGCACTGGCGCAAAGCTCGCAAGCAATCGAGAGCTTGAAAGCATTTGCTGCAACAGGGAAACCTGTACTTGGTGTGGGTAACGGGTTCCAAATTCTTGCTGAAGCAGGCCTTTTACCAGGCGCTTTCTTGCGCAATAAAGGACTGAAATTCAGGTCTGGCAAAACGAAATTGACTGTCTTGAATACAGATTCTACATTTACGGCAGATTACGACAACGGGAAAGAAATCACAATTCCGTTTGCTCATGAATTCGGCAACTATTATGTTGATGAAAAAACAGTAGCAGAATTGAAAAGTACGAACCGTATCGTATTTACATATGCGGACGGTAATGCAGATGGCAGCACAGCGGACATCGCGGGTGTTTTAAATGAAAAAGGCAATGTGCTCGGCATGATGCCCCTTCCTGAACGTGCAGTTGAGGAAATCATCGGAGGAACAGATGGATTGCCTCTATTCAATTCAATCTTGAAAAGGTGGAGTGAAAATAATGTCAGCCAAGCATGAACCGAACGCACAGCAAATTAAAGATGAACAATTATACCGCCAAATGGGAATGACAGACGAGGAATTCGAACGTGCTGCAGGGATGTTAGGACGCCTTCCAAACTATACGGAAACAGGTTTATTCTCTGCATTGTGGTCTGAACATTGTTCGTATAAGAGCTCGAAACCAGTACTGCGTAAATTCCCTACGGATGGTCCGCGTGTTCTTCAAGGACCAGGAGAAGGAGCGGGTATCGTCGACATTGGAGATAATCAAGCTGCTGTATTCAAAATGGAGTCCCATAACTCACCATCTGCGATTGAACCGTTCATCGGTGCAGCAACTGGTGCTGGTGGGGTTCTGCGTGACGTCTTTTCAATGGGTGCCCGCCCTGTAGCACTTGTTAACTCACTTCGTTTCGGCGATCTAACAGATGCACGTGACCGTTATTTATTCGAAGAAGCGGTTGCAGGGATTGCAAGTTACGGAAATGCGATTGGTATTCCTACTATTGCTGGTGAAGTCCAGTTCGATAATTGTTATTCTAAACGTCCACTCGTAAATGCGATGGCTGTTGGTTTGTTAAATCATGAAGACATTCAAAAAGGGATCGCTTCAGGCATCGGAAATAGTGTGATGTATGCCGGTGCTACAACAGGACGTGACGGGATTCATGGTGCGACGATGTCTTCATCAGAAGTATCGGTTGATAAAGAAGGGGAACTGCCGGTGATGCAAGCTGGCGATCCGTTCCTTGAAAAACTTGTGATGGAAGCATGCCTTGAGCTTGTAAAATCAGACG
>DYWT01000094.1 GCA_020742515.1 Sporosarcina psychrophila | reverse complement strand
GACAGCTGCGGTGCTTTGTTCGACAATTGCAGCAAAATCCATCGTCCGTTCCTGAATTAATGCACGGTCTTTCGTAATCGCACCAAAGTCTTGGATGAAATCCGATAATGTCTTCTGCAAATTTCTCATCGTTGTAAACAAATCCGTAAATGATGCACTCGACTCATCTGCCACTGCCGCCTGCATCGTGACTTGCTCCACGCCATTTCCAAGCTTTTTAACCGCTATTTCGTTGTAATTATTCACTTCCATCAAGTTGGCATCAATTTTAAGTAACGTCTCTTTCGTAAGTCCCGCTAATTTTCGAATTTCTTCTGCAACTACCGCAAAGCCTTTTCCGTGTTCGCCCGCCCGTGCCGCTTCTATGGATGCGTTTAATGCAAGCAGATTTGTCTGTTCCGTTATGGCTTTAATCGAACTTGCAAAGACATTTGTTTCATCTATTTTGCTCGATAGTATACCAAAGGTTTCATTAAGATCAGTAAAGAACATGGAGAATGAATCGATGCTTTCTTTCAAGCTAGAAATTTTCACTGTTCCATCTTCCGCTTTGCGACCCGCTTCGTTCGCCTGAATGACAACCGTGCCTAAGCCTTCCGAAATGACTTGTACGGATTCAAACGTTCGTTCAGCATTTTCTGCAATCTCCGAAATATGATCAGCTTGCTGTTGACTGCCGACACTTACTTCATTAACAGCGGCAAGCATTTCACGTTGCGATACGCCAGACGTTTCCGTATTTGAACGAAGATACGAGAGGTTCGATGTAATCTTTTCAACTGCTTGGTCAAGCCGGGCGGCAAGTGCCTCCTCTTCTCGCACCTTTGTCTCCGTCAGTTCAACAAGCTGTTCAACATGCATGAACACTTTCCCGTTTTGACGGACGAGAAGGAACAAAAGGATTCCTGACAGGAAAAACAGGATGATAAGATTTTTTCCGCTTCCCTCCACAAGTTCGGGAGCCGTAAATAATAGATTATTCGTCACAATCGCAATCAGACTTAACACGAAACCGAATGCCATAATCCGCATCTTCCCGTGAATCGAACCGATAACCAATAGAAGGATAATGATACCGATTGTCCCAAGATTCGCTTCCGAGAAAAAGATGACACCCATCGCAATTGCAAAATTTAAAAGTAATAATATATAAGGTAGAATTCGTGACAGCACTTCAATTTTAGTACTTAGAAAATAGAATAAGATTGCACATGCAAAAGGAATTGCAACGGATAAAAGGATTGCCATTGGCGACTGCAGTATAAGTTGGGCAATCAAACCGAGACCAGCTGCCAACGCAAAGCCAAGCATCATAATTTGGTTTTTCCGAAGCCAATCTTCTTGCTTCAATTGATTAATATTCATCATAATCCTCTCCTTCAATATCAACTATATTTCAAAAAAACTGAATACTGCATTAAGTAAAATGTATCATTAATGAATAACCATTCATATAGGTGAAAGTAACTAACTACTTCTATTTTATAGCGGAAAAGCCAGTAAGAGTATGTTTCTCTTACTGGCTTTTCGATCTATAGCGTTTAACTTCTGATTTGGATTGCTTCGTCATAGGTTTCATTGATATATGCGGAGATTTGGTGCTGTTCTTCCGTCAGTTGTGTCAATGTCGCATTCAACTCTTCGATCGTTGCGGTGCTATGTTCGATGATCGAGGCAAACTCGACCGTGCGCTCACGAATCGTAGTACTGTCCGTTTCGATTGCACCAAAATCTTTTATGAAATCCGATAAATCTTCCTGCAACTTCGCCATAGCCTCAAACAAACCGGTGAATGAATAGGTGGAATTATCCGCGATACCCGACTGCATGGCAATTCGCTCCATCCCTTCTTTTAACTTTTGCACTGCAAGTTCATTGTATGTATTCACTTCATACAAATTGGCGTCGATTTTCTTCAATCTTCCATCCGTCAATCCGGATAATTTCCGGATTTCTTCTGCTACCACTGCAAAGCCTTTGCCATGCTCTCCTGCCCGTGCCGCTTCGATGCTAGCATTGAGTGCAAGCAGATTCGTCTGTTCGGTAATCTCCTTGATGGAACTCGCAAACACATTTGTCTCATTTATTTTCTCTGATAGGATGTCAAACGTACCATTTAATTCTTGGAAAAAGCCGGCGAAAACATTGACATTCTCTTTCAAGTGGCCAATCTGCATGGCACCTTCCTCCGCTTTTCTTCCCGCCTCGTTCGCCTGCTCCGCAACATGCTCAAGTCCTTTGGAAATGCCCTGTACTGAGTTAGATGTGCGTTCGGCATTTGCAGCAATATCAGCTATGTGATCGGCTTGTTGTTGGCTGCCGACACTTACTTCATTCACAGCCTCAAGCATTTCGCGCTGCGACAAATCCGTTGTATGAGAGTTCGTACGAAGCTGTTCTAGATTCGTCGTGATTTTCACAACAGCATGATCGAGTTTGAGTGCCAGTGCTTCGTCCTCAGCCGCTTTCACGGTCATTGCTTCAACAAGCGCTTCGGTATGTTTAAACATACGTCCGCTTTGACGAACAAAAAGGAACAATGTCAGTCCTGAAAGGAAATGCAGTAAAATTAGATCCGATCCGCTTGCTCCAATTAATTCCGGATGGACAAATCGATTATTATTCAAAAGAAGGGCGATTAAACTCAACGCATACGCTACAACCATTATCCTCATCTCACCATGAATCGATCCAAGTATTAGGGTCAAAAAAATAATACCGATCGTCCCTAAATCTGCTCCCACCAACAAGATTAGACTTAACGCCACACTGAAAATGGCGAGCAGTAACAGATAAGGAATGGCACGCGATATAAGGTCCACTTTCTTTCGAAATAAATAAAAGAGTGTAGCAATGACGAATGGAATTCCGATCGATAAAATAATAACCATCGGCGCTTTTGTAATCAATTGCATCAATAAACCAAGTCCAGCTGCGAGCCCAAAGGACAGCCCCATAATCTCATTTTTACGCATCCAATCATTCCGCTTTAAATCTAAAATGTTCACCTTTTCATTCTCCCTGTCTCTGTATAGAATCAGTGTGTTATGTTCTCGCACCAAGCTTTCAATTATATATATTTAATTAAAGAACTCCGTAGAAGGCGCCTACGCTTAGTAAATATAGGTGCACATTTATACAACATACCCATCAGTAAAATTGCATAAAAAACCGGCAAAGAAAAGTTCTCTGCCGACCCTTGGTTATTGTTTCGTATCGTAAAACGTACCGTCACGCGCTACATTGCTGTAGGGATTGACATAGTTTTTCATATTGTCTTTTTTCGCTTGTGCTTCCGTGATACCTGTGCGTATTACTTTTGTGAATAAAGCAAGTTTCTTTTGGACTTCTGCTTCAGTTGCAACAAGATGCTTGCCGAATGTTTCTTCTTCAGGCGTAAACGGGGCAGTAATATGCGGTTGCAACTTATCACGATCGTCAAGAAATGCCTCGATGGCTGCAATCGTCTCATCGCGCGTATCTTCTGCCGTTTGTTGCGTCAATGCAAGCAATTTTTCCGTTACATCACGCCATGCTGTCAGTGCAGGCCGAATCATATTTCATCCACATTCGCGTATTGTTTCTGTCGGTTAAGCTGAATAACCTGCTTCCATGTATCGCGAAATTCCGTAATAATAGTAGTTGCTTCATCGAAAAGAGTACTATCGTTTTTAATATTGCCATCGACCAGCCTGCTATTTGCGAACTCGTACAGCACAAGCATATTTGCAGCAACGGGGTAGGACTTATCAAGTGTTAACATCAGTTCTGAAATGATAGCCTGCGCTTTTTGGACGGACTTGTTCTTTTCTTCGATATTGTTATTTTCCATTGCCCTTTTTGCTTGTAGAATGAATTTCAAACAACCGTTATAGAGCATGAGTGTCAGTTCACCTGGTGTAGATGTATTAATCGAGTTGTTCTGATACGTTGTATAGGGATTGTTTATAGCCATTTATGATCTGTCTCCTTTAATAACACTACTATTACATGCCGCCGCCAAGTGTACTCTGCAACTGTGCAGACTGTGAATTCGCACGGTTAATCGCCATTTCCATCGCAGTAAACTGTTTCCAAAGTCGGTTTTCAACCGTTTTCATTCGTTCTTCGAAACGAACAATTTGCTCATTCATGCCTTTCAACGTGCTTCCAAGCGTAAATGTATCATTTCCTGCCCCTGCGCTGCCAGCCTGTTTCGCAATCGCCTTCTGTCCATCATCGACGGTTTTTCTGAATTTTGTCGCAAGTCCTTCGTCAGTTTTTGTAAATAGTTCGGAAACCTTGTTTGGCTCCTCTGCAATCATTTGGCGAAGCTTCTTCTCATCGATAACAAGTTTTCCGTTATCCCTGTAATTGGTAGACGTTGTAATTCCAAGATCACTTAGGCGGATTTTCTCTCCATCGGAACCTGTAACTCCACCATTCAATGCCTCACGCATTTTTGTCAGCATACTCGAAATCGTCGGATCGTTGCGAAGCGTTCCGCTCATCGCTTTTTCTTCCCATAGTTTAATTTCATTTTCCTTCATATCTTTCTTTTGTTCAGCAGAAAGTGGTTGATAATCACGATATTTAGGCTCACGGATCTTCGCATTCAATTCTTCAATCATCTTATTATAATCATTCACAAATTGAATTACAGCGTCAACTACTTTATCAGTATCTGGGGCTGAACTGAATGTTACAGTTCCAGGTGCTGCCGTTGATCCAGTTACTTGTTTTAAGTTCATTTCAAGACCATCAATGGTAAATGAGTTGGATGCACGCTCAGTAGCTAGTCCATTAAATGTAAACTTAGCATTTTGACCTGTATTGCCTGCTCCACTAAGACCTGTAACATTAATTGAACCTTCACCACTATTTTTAGCCGTAAACGCAAATTTCCCACTAAACGAATCGTAAAATGCATTAACGCCCGTCTCTTTATTTATTTTTTCTGTCAACGATTGAATCGTATCTGTTTCTATATTGAAAGATACTTCCTTCGTCTCCATCTCACCTTTTAAATTAGGTGCCTCAATTGTAATTTTGTCTCCAGTAACCCCTAAATCTTTCAAAGTGGTACTTCCACTTTTACCCGTTTCCAACACATTACTCTGCCAAGTTGCCTGCGTAGCCAACTGCTCAATCGAAATCGTCCCCGAAAAACCAGTTGCTGAACCCGTGCTCTTTATACTAACTGCATCTGGATTAGAGCTAGTCACGTTTTTCGACCTAAATGTCTCTTCAAGCATCATTGTGTTGAATATTTTATCACTTGTTGCTTTCAAATCGCGGTTAATGCTACGGTAATCATTCAGTTGCCATTCTAAATAGGATTTCTTCTGTGTAATTTTATCAAGCGGTATTCGATTTGCAGTCATTAAGTCCTTAATTATTTTGTCTGTATCCATTCCGGATGCCATTCCACCAATTCTCATAATCCTTCACACCTTCTCATTATATTTTTCGGTCTACGAGCAAGCCAACGAATTCGCGCATTTCTGCATGAATGTCCATCAGTTTCTTCGAAGGGATTTCCCGAATGACTTCGTCCGTCTTCGAGTCAACAATCGTTACGTAGTATTCATTCAGCTTTTCATGAAACTTGAAACGCAGTTGCGTATTCGCGCTTTCCAAAAACGTGTTCATGCTGTCAGTCACTTGCCTTGCTTTGTCAACCGGCAGCTGTTGTTCATTGTCGGCTTTCTGCTGCACTTTCTCCTGAATTGCTTGTACTTGCACCACCGCTGCTTCCATAGCTGGTGCCGTTTTTTCTGCAGCTCCCCCCGCCTGTTTCACCGCGGTTCCACCATCCATACGACTTACCATTCGCCAAACCTCCCTGTGCTTAAGAACATTCGTTATGATTTATATCGGTCTAGTAAAATGGAAGTTGAGTAATTTGGCAATATAAAGTAACGGTTCTTTATCGGGATTTTTCACGACAATCCGGCAACGAATGCGAATCATTTGCCGTATTCGCCTGGACGTGCAGCCTCAATGCTTGCGTTCAATGCCAGTAGATTTGTTTCGGAGAAATTTCGACTTTGATGTCCGACACGCAAGATTCGATCGACGCGGTATACGAAGAAATTCAAAAAATCTCAACTCATAAAGACAATGTGGCAGAAACGATTAAAACGATGGCGGCGACTTCACAGGAAACGGCCGCAGCTTGTGAAGAAGTAAGTGCCTCAACAGATGAACAACTCCGCGCTATTCAATCTGTAACGGATTCAGCTGAAACGTTGACGGAGTTGAGTGAGGAATTAAGTCAGACAGTAAACCAATTTAAAGTGTAAGTAATTCAAAAAGTCGTTCTGGACACAAAAGTGTCCAGAACGACTTTTTATTTTATCTTCCTCTAATAATTTGACATATACAGATTTTATTGTACATATACATAGGTGAAGGGCTATCTATGTAAGTTAGTCAAAAAATATCCTTAAAATCCGCTTCGACTAGCCCAGTAAGGTGCCTTTGCTCAGTCTTTTAAAATTGCATCCTGGTTTTGGTTTCCAAACAAATATCGTGTATGGGTGCTAGCTTTTAAATGGATGGAGGTGGAAACCAATGACAACATACGAAGTACTAAGCCTGCTCATTTCGCTATCTGGCGGATGGATTGCTTTTATGTCGGTGTCGTTGTCAGTTATCGTTTTCTTAGCAAGAAAGAAGTAAAGGTCCCTTCCATCGGTGGACGTATGGACAACAATTACTTCTTCCTTCCCGATCAAATGCTTTCTCTGTCTATGCCTAGAGTAGTACATTACCCCTTTGTACGATGCACAAAATCGTCCCTGATTTTGTCTTACAGTGAATTGTTTTAGGGCTGGGTGCTCAAACACTCAGTCCTTTTTATTGTATGTTCCTATTTTCATAATATGATGAATTGCCGACGGAAGTGCGAGACTTTGTTGCCCGATGTAGTTGATTATCTAGCCATCTTTTTATATCTTGGTAGAACCAGTGGATGCGATTTCCTGTGGTAGCCGGAGCAGTAAAACTGGCAGTGCTGTTCGGCCTGGCTCATCGCGAGAGGCATCCACAAAGCACCGAAACATAGTATCTTAATCCTACACTTAAAGCGCCTCCGCTTTGTATATGTTCAACAAATCTAGCAACTTTCACTTTCACTGCAACTAAACCTCTTAACACTGAATCACTAGCCTCCTATCTTCTTCAGACCCGAACCGTCTATAATTCTATTACAATATTTTACCACCTAGTATTTAATCATCTTATCCTAAACATACGAACAAAAAAACCGAAATACACATAGTAATGCCATTATGCTAGAAAGAAAGTGAAGGTGCCATCTATATGTTCAGATCCATCAAAACAAAAATAATTATAACGGTTATGATTCTATTTCTCTTAGGCATATCCGTTATGACAGTCATTAGCAGTACACAAGTAAAAAACACGACCGAAAAAAGTGTCAATGATTCCAGCGGCACAGTCATTAATGAGATGGGATATTCGATTGAGAACTATCTCGGACAATATGAGAAAGGTCTTACACAACTGTCCACCTCCCAATCAATTACTGAATTCGTTGGTGAAGCCAGCGCAATAGATGGCATTGATTCCAAGGCCTTACTAGAAACTCTTACAAAAGAACTTTCAGGATTTCTAGAATTGTACAGTGATGCAATGACCGTTTATTATTCACACCCGGATAAACATGTTAATGTTCCCTCTGCAGACCTCGGTTCTGATTATGATCCAACAACACGTGAATGGTATACCGTTGCAGTCGCACATCCCAATGAAGTCCAATGGTCAAATCCATATATTGATGAAGCAACTGGAGAATTTGTTATTACAGCTTCAAAAGTTGTCCAATCGAATGGCAAACTACTCGGTGTAGTCGGACTTGATATCCAACTCGCCGCATTAACAGATAAAATTTCTTCAAGTGACATTGGTTATAATGGCTACCCTATTGTATTAGACAAGGAAGGCACAGCTATTGCCCATCCGACATTGCTAGGAGAAAACTTAATGAATCTGCCCTTCATCGCAGAAATGTACCAAGAAGGCAACAACGAAGGCGAGGTTCACTATGAATATGAAGGTGTTAAAAACGCCAATATATTCGCCACAATTCCAAAGTTCGGTTGGAAAATTGCAGCTGTCTATAAAGAAAAAGAGATCAATGCTGCAGCAAATGACTTACGGATTTCAATGGTAGTTGTCGCTCTTGTCACCTTGCTCGTCATATTTGCGGCATTGTATTTCGTTATCAGCCATACTATCAAACCGATTGGCAAATTGAAGTCACTCATGAATTCCGTTTCCCAAGGTGACTTAACAGTGCACTCAGACATCAAAACAAAAGATGAAATTGGTGAACTTGGCGATAACTTCAACATAATGATCGACAATATGAACGCTATCATTACTGTTGTTAACGGCTCTGCATCTAATGTTCGTGCCAGCTCCGAAAGTTTAAGCGCAGTTGCCGAGGAAACGAACGCATCAGGTGAAGAAGTTGCTCACGCAGTTACTGAAATTGCGCATGGCGCTTCACAATCTGCTGAAGATGCTGAAATCGTCACTGAAAAAGCCGAATTGCTCGGCCAGCAAATTAACGAAATCACAACGAAAGCACGCATCATGTCTGACATCGCCACAAAAGCCGGTGAAATGAACACAAGCGGCCAAGGTCAAATGCAGGAACTGACAATCTCCTTCAACGACTGGGAAACCAATCTACAGTCCATGTCCGAAGTGATCGGGACACTTGAAAACAAAGTTAAAGCAATCGGTGGAGTGATGGAAACAATCACTGAAATCTCAGCCCAAACAAATTTGCTCGCATTAAACGCAAGCATTGAGGCGGCACGCGCAGGCGAACACGGCAAAGGATTTGCGGTCGTCGCAGATGAAGTCCGTAAACTCGCCGAACAATCCGCCCGTTCAACAGAAGAAGTAAAAGTAACGGTCCAGGAACTTCAAACGGAATCTAGACTTGTCTCTGAACAAATGAACGAAACACGTGCAAACTTCCAGCGTCAAGGAACAGTCGTCACTGAAACGGAGATCACTTTCGGAGAAATTTCAACATTGATGTCCGATATGCAAGTTTCGATCGACGCAGTGTACGAAGAAATACAAAAAGTAGCAACTCACAAAGACGATGTCGCTGAAACAATCCAGACAATGGCGGCAACTTCACAAGAAACAGCCGCGGCATGTGAA
>DYWT01000093.1 GCA_020742515.1 Sporosarcina psychrophila | reverse complement strand
GCAGAGCAGGATGATATTTTAGTACACGTTAAGAAAAGTAAGTCTGATTTTGGACATATGTAAACAAAAAGTAATTCGACTGCTGTATTGGCAGTGGGTATATTAGCCCTGATGTTACCTTTCATCGGAATAATTCTCGGAGTAATTGGGAAAATTTTATCCTCTAAAAGTATGGTGTAAATTAATAATACAAATAAGAAAAAAAGAGGATCAGCTGTATACGGAAAAGTTTATATTGTTGTAGGAATCTTCCTTCAGATTATTATAATTTAGTTTATAATTTTATTATTTATAGCATTTAGCTCTGCGACTATTGATTTACAATAATTACACCAGCAAGGGCTTAACTGAAACGGTGGCAATGTTTTTCAAATTTCATGATAATAAGTAGTATGTCTTGCTACAGCTTTGTTTTAAAGCATCCAAAACATAGAAGAACGCCATTCATTTAAAAAGAACTTATAAGTTGGGCAGGAATCTGGGATTAAGAATAGAATATAAAGCATAGTAGTTTATAAAAGACTAATAACGCTATGTAAGTAACTAATATAACTATACAGTCCGGAGGTTATGGGATGAAAGAAGGCACTAAAAGTGAACTCATTTCATGGATACAATCGGTTGCAATTGCATTTGTTATTGCGATTGTCATACGCCAATTTTTGTTTACACCAGTCGTCGTATCCGGTCAGTCAATGCATCCTACTTTTGAAAATGATAATAAAATCGTCATTTCGAAAATTTACAAGATTGATCGTTTTGACATGATTGTTTTCCATGCACCGAATTCGGATGATGACTTCATTAAGCGGGTAATCGGTCTTCCAGGGGATGTTGTCGAGATGAAAGATGACACGCTTTATATTAACGGTGAGGAATATGAGGAGGATTATATTCAGGGAAATAAAGATGAAATTTTTGAAGGCCAGAAGTTAACGCAGGACTTCAAAGTGGAGGTACCTGAAGGCTATTTGTACGTACTTGGGGATAACAGAAGAAATAGCACAGACAGCAGAATCATTGGTTTCATCGACGAAAAGTCGGTCGTTGGCTCAGTGAAGTTCAGATTCTATCCGTTTCGTGAAATCGGAATACCGAAGTGAAAACTCAGGCGAATCGGTCTTAGTCCATTGGAAGTGATGGTCTAGTTAGGTTGGAAAAACGACGTAAGCGAATAAAATGCAACCCACAGGCGCCAGTCAATGCAATTGAAAATGAAGTGAAAGAGGGACTAACATGACATTTCCAATTTTAGCTACACCACGACTTCGATTGACTGAAGTAGAAACATACCATGCGACCGCACTATTTGAAGTTTTTTCAAATCCCGAAGTAGTTAAGTATTATGGAATGGATCCGATGGACGAGCTGATTCAGGCCGAAAAAATAATTCAACATTTCAAGAAGAGTTATGAAATGAAAAAAGGAATTCGCTGGGCGATTACCTTGAAAGACGGGGACCAGTTTGTTGGCACAATTGGATTGAATAACTTGGCGTTAGGTATGAAAAAAGCCGAAGTCGGATTTGAAATTCATCCTCGCCTCTGGAGAAGTGGCATCACCTCTGAGGCATTGCGAGCCGTTTTGGATTATTCATTTGACGAACTTGGTTTGCACCGGATAGGGGCGGTCACTTTCCCTGCAAATGATGCATCTATCGGACTTTTAAAGAAAAATGGATTTATCGAAGAAGGCAAACTGCGAAGTTATTTATTTCAAAGCGGACTTTCTCATGATGCAATGATTTTTTCAAAGCTAAATACTGACAGAAGTCCGAATAGTTGAGAAAGTTAACTAATAAAAGTTCTACTGAAACAAGGATAATGGTTTTTCTCTCGAACTAAGGAGGAAAATACTTTGCTCGCAAACATAAACGTAGAAATAGACTCTAACTATCAAAATGAGAAGAGGTAGAGTAAATCAATGAAGTTTTCAGAGATATTTAAAGAAATTATTTCAATCACACATCAGGATTATGCTGGATGGGATGAAAAAAAAGGATGGAATTTTCCTGAAAGGTATTTGAACGAAATAATAGACTTGGAGAATAAAGAGTTAATCGGTGCGCAAAAATTTAAAGAGATAGTGGATCAATATTTAGTAGCCTTTCAAGATCGACATATGTATTTTGTTCATACTGAATCCCAAGAAGCGAAGTCCAAAACATGCGGTTTTCGTGTAAGACGGTTTGAAAACATTTTGTATGTTATTCAAACAGGAGGGGAAACGAGATTTCCAATTGGTACAAAAATCATTTCAATTGATGGTAAGACGTTTGATAGTATTAGTGATTTAGAAAGAAATGCTCTTAGAGAGAGCTATCCCGAAAGAGAAAGTTGGGAATCAATCCTAAATAGAGCTTCAACTATTGAGATTGTTAATGAGTCCGATGAAAGTACAAGTTTACTTGTGAATAAGTATGACTCAATACCGTTAGATTCAATTCATACATTTGAAAATATAGAAGTAGATACATTATTACTGACACTGTCTAATTTCGAAAATACAGATGAAATTGTAAGTGTTATTGATGAACTTACAGTAAAACTTAAAGAGTGCAGGAATTTAATTATTGATATACGTCAAAACTATGGTGGAAATGCAAATTCAATTTCATCTTTATTTCCTTTTATTTTTCCAGTGGGAGAAGAACCAAATGCTAAGCCAAAGCCAAGGGAATTTAATTGTACAGCTCGAAATTCCGATTTATTCATTAAGTTATGTGAAGATACAAGAAAGATAAAGATAACGAACGATAAAGCTACACTTTCAATGCTTGAATTTGCTGAAAAGCAATTTCGGACATTTCGAGGCCAGGGATTCGTCCGATTTGACTTTTCTAACTATTTGGAAGAAGTCAAGAAAGAGTTTGTTGGGAATGCGCATCCTAATAATGTCATCATACTGACAGATTGTTATACGGCTAGTGCTGCTGAAGAATTTGTGGCTGTCTGCAAGCAATCCTCCAAAGTAACGGTCATCGGACGAGCGACAAGGGGTGTCAATGATTATAGCGACTTATTGGCGGTGACTTGGAATAATGAATATACATTCTACTATCCAATTTCTAGACTTGAAACTAAAACAGAATTCCATGAAATACATGGTAAAGGGATTCAACCAGACATTTACATTCCATGGACTCCAGAGCATTTACAAAAGGATATCGAATTAGAAACTGCGTTAGAATTAATGGTTGTACAGAATAGATAATTTGAAAGTCGAAAATTACTATTCAGGACTCTTATAGGCAAGTGATTTGGATAATTTGTAGTTCTACTTGTTGTATAGGGAGCGATTCTTCAGGCGGGAGGAATGAATTGAAAAAAATAAGACTGTTTATTACTCTACTGGCTGTTTTGTTAATTGCTTCTGGGTGTTTGGCTGAAATGAGAGGGCAAAAAATAACGATTCAAAAACGAAATAGTGAAGATGAAATTTTTGAAGACTTCAAAGAAGTTACGCAAAGAAAACAGGTTCGAAAAGCGATAGAAATAGTGGAAAATGCTAATTGGGAAATTGAAAAAGTTGAAAGTACTGGCTACGCTGACTACCAATTTCAATTTCCGTTCAAGAGTAACAACGAAGACAAAATAGCGTCTTATTTACTATGGATCACACCGAATGGTGAAAACTTAGAGATTAGTACCGAAAGCGATAGATATGTGAAATTAACAAATCAAGATTCAGCAAATCTTTATGAGATTTTAACAGGAGAAGAATTAAGAAAATAATTAATAGTATTTATGAACCGTCACCTTTGCTTATTCAGTAGAGGTTTTTTGCGCTTTTCTTAATATGACCGATGCTCGATTCCTCTACAAATAAGTATCCGTATGGTAAATTTAGTACACTGCAAGTAAAAGGAGTTACAGGTATATGAATGACTTTTTTGAACGAAAAAAGAAAGAATTGAATATAGATTTGAACGATGTGCAAAAGAAAGCGGTACTGCAAACAGAAGGACCGCTTCTTCTATTGGCATGTCCGGGATCCGGGAAAACGACGACGATGATTATGCGAATCGGCTATTTAATTGAAGAAAAAAAGGTCAACTCGAAACGGATTAAAGCGATTACGTTCAGCCGGGCATCCGCGCGGGATATGACAGAGCGATTCACACGATTTTTCCCCGAAAGTGCGCGGGTCGACTTTTCCACTATACACAGTTTAGCGTTCACGATTGCGCGAACGTATCTAGAAAAAAGCGGTAAGACGTATGAACTGATCGAAGGCAGCGGGACAGGGCGCCAGTCGGTCAACAAATCCTTTTTATTAAAAGGACTTTATAAAGAAGTATTGAAGGAAGAGTGCACGGATGACGAACTTTCGTCACTTTCAACGTTCATCAGTTCAATTAAAAATAGATTAATTCCGCTTGGAAAATGGGAAGAGCTTAAAGGGCCTGTCGACAAGGCGGGACGCATTGCTAGAAGGTATGAAAAATATAAAACACGGACAAGCGGTCATCTTCTACTCGACTTCGATGATATGCTGACGATTGCGGAGCAGGCGCTTCGGGAAGATGAACAGCTAAGTGAGGAGTACCGTAACCGTTACGACTATCTCCTGACAGACGAAAGCCAAGATACGTCACTTGTGCAGCATAAGATCGTTGAGCATCTTGTAGCGCATCATGGCAATCTATGCGTAGTCGCGGATGATGACCAGTCCATCTATACGTGGCGCGGAGCTGAACCAGATTATCTGCTGGATTTTAAACGTGTCTATCCGGACGCTCAAGTGCTGATGATGGAACGCAACTATCGTTCGTCAAAAGAAATTGTGGAGATGTCCTCGAAATTCATCAAACGCAATAAAAAGCGCTATCCAAAAGACATGCATACGCAAAATGGCAAGATGGAGCCAATCAACATTAAACAGCTCAATAATCCGAAACAACAGCTTGAATACGTAACCTACGAACTGCTAAGTGAAAAGAATTTGAATGAGATTGCCATATTGTTCAGGAATAACTCTTCTTCGACGATGTTCGTGAGCGAATTGCACAGGCGCGGCATTCCATTTTATATGAAGGATGCAGACGATAAATTTTTTTCTCATTGGATTGTGGAGGATATCCTTAATTTCATGCGACTCAGTTTCAATACAGAACGCAAAGATATATTCGCAAAAATCATTATGAAAATGAATGCATTCATCTCGCGCAGCATGCTGACAACGTTTGAAAATAACGATATACAAGGAAATGTTTTTAGTACATTCATCCGAACGGTCGAATTGAAAGATAGTCAGATCAAAAAGCTGACTGACTATAAACTTGCATACGACAGGATTCCTGATATGCGTCCTGCACAAGTGATAAAGCTAGTGCGGAATGAACTAGGCTATGAGGCAGCACTAAAAAGCAGAGCTGAGAAATTCGGCTACCGGTTCGATAGCCTCCTTAGCATTTTAGATACGCTCGAAGGAATTGCATCGCAACTTAAGACGATGGTTGAATTTGCGAACAGATTGAAAGAACTTGAACAAGCAGTGCAAAATGCAAAATTCAATGCACCTGAAAATGCGGTGACGTTATCGACATTCCACAGTGCCAAAGGGCTCGAATTCCGGCGTGTGTTCATGATCGATTTGCTGAAAGGGGTCATTCCCTCCGAGGAAGATGAAGGCGACGAGGCGATGCTCGAAGAAGCGCGAAGGCTCTTCTATGTTGGTATCACACGTGCGAAAAACCGTCTTGAATTGCTGTCATACGGTCTAGATGAAGGAAAACCGAAAGAAGATTCAAGGTTTTTAAATGAAGTTCGTGGACTCCTTTTAAAACCGGGGGAAGCGAAAAAAGAGCAGAAACCGGTGAAAGTGACGAAAGCATCGATTGAATTAAATCCCAATGGCATCCAAGATAGTGGTGAACTAGAAGTCGGAACAGCGGTCAAGCATCGTGTCTTTGGCAAAGGTGAAATAATCCGGCACGACGGTGATGAAATTCATATTCAATTCGGTAAAATCGAGAAAAGACTTGATCTTGAAACGGTTATTTCTCTAAGATTGCTTGAGAAAGTTGCCATATGAAAAAGCTCTTATGGATTGGTGTAGCAGGGGCTGCAGGCGCGGTTATGCGAGTGGCAATTGGTCATATAGTTTTCGATGATTCGGGATTTCCTTATTCTACGCTAGCCGTAAATATAGTGGGAACGTTTTTGTTATGTTTCATAGTGGCAGGAGCTTTTCGTAAACTAGCAGCGCAAAACGAAGTGCAAGATATTGTGACGACAGGTTTTTTAGGCTCATTTACAACATTTTCAGCATTAAGCATAGAGACTGTTTTACTTATGGAAAATGGTCAGATTATCTTGGCTGGATTCTATATCATTTTTAGTGTAATCGGTGGACTTTCTGCCGGCGCGATCGGTTTTCGCCTAGGTAGGAAGCGGGTGCGTACATGACGTTCGTGGATTTAGTGATGGTTGGAATCGGAGGCTTTTTCGGCGCTGTCATTCGGTATTTCATTTCAATGAAATTGAATAAGCGAAATGGTTTTCCAACGGGAACATTACTGGTGAATTTGACAGGGGCCCTGCTCATTGGATTTGTTTTCGGTCTAGAATTGCCTTTATGGACGACATTACTGTTGGCCTCAGGCTTTGCGGGAGCGCTGACGACATTTTCCACGATGAATAAAGAGTTACTCATCATGTGGGAAAATGGCAAGAAAGGGAATGCGATACGCTATCTACTGTTCTTATATGTTTCTGGAATTGTTCTTGCCTTTCTCGGCTATCTAGTGGGAAGCAGTATATACTAATTTTGTCCGTTTGAGTTGGGTCCATTGGGGAATAGAGTAGAAGACTACTAAAATTCCGAATGGAGGAAACGACATTGGACAGTAAACAAAATATTAATGAAAACAGTAAGAGTAAACAACTAGAGACATTCCGTTCGCATGATGCGGACAAAAAGATGACGACGAACCAAGGACTTAAAGTATCAGAGGACGAACATTCCCTGAAGGCAGGATTGCGTGGTCCAACATTAATGGAGGACTTTCATTTCCGTGAAAAAATGACACATTTTGACCATGAACGGATTCCTGAAAGAGTCGTGCATGCAAGAGGCTACGCGGCCCACGGTGAATTTGAATTGTATGAATCGATGAAAGACTATACGAAGGCTGATTTCCTGCAGGAGCCTGGTTCGAAAACACCGGTATTCACCCGGATTTCCACTGTTGCCGGTAGTAAAGGGTCAGCAGAAACAGTCCGCGATGTACGCGGGTTTGCGGTGAAATTCTATACCGAAGAAGGGAACTATGATTTAGTCGGTAATAATATACCGGTGTTCTTCATCCAGGATGCCATCAAATTCCCTGATCTTATCCATGCAGTAAAGCCTGAACCGCATAACGAAATGCCACAGGCGGCTTCTGCACATGATACGTTTTGGGATTTTGTCGTAAGCAATCAGGAATCTGCACATATGATCATGTGGCATATGTCCGATCGAACGATTCCACGCAGTTTTAGGATGATGGAAGGATTCGGGGTTCATACATACCGGTTGGTGAACGCTGAAGGGAAAGCGCATTTTGTGAAATTCCACTGGAAACCGAGACTCGGCGTTCACTCCCTCGTGTGGGATGAAGCGCAGAAAATCAGCGGAAAAGATCCTGACTTCCATCGCCGGGACCTGTGGGAGTCCATTGAAAAAGGAGATTTCGTCGAATTTGAATTCGGTGTCCAATTGATTGAAGAAAAAGATGAGTTCATGTTTGATTTTGATATCCTAGATCCGACCAAGATATGGCCGGAAGAAAAAGTGCCCGTCAAAATCATCGGGAAGATGACATTGAACCGCAATGTGG
Organism: Sporosarcina psychrophila; assembly: GCA_020742515.1. GTDB lineage: Bacteria > Bacillota > Bacilli > Bacillales_A > Planococcaceae > Sporosarcina > Sporosarcina psychrophila_B. The sequence continues at coordinate 1,876 of DYWT01000093.1, read as the reverse complement.
ATAATGTATTTGCCGAAACAGAACAAGTCGCATTCCATCCAGGAAATGTCGTGCCGGGGATCGATTTTTCAAATGATCCTTTGCTGCAGGGCCGCTTGTTTTCGTATACGGATACGCAACTCATCCGCCTTGGTGGACCGAACTTCCATGAGCTGCCGATTAACCGCCCAGTATGTCCGATCCATAACAATCAGCGTGATGGCTACGGCAGACAGACAATCAATGTGGGACAGGTCAGCTACCATAAAAATTCTTTGGCTAACAATACACCGACGACATCTACTGAAGACGAAGGCGGTTTCGTCCATAACCAAGAAAAAGTGGAGGGACGCAAAATTCAAGCGCGCAGTGAATCATTCAATGATCACTTCTCGCAAGCACGTCTATTCTGGAACAGTATGACACTGCCGGAAAAAAAGCATATTGTCGATGCGTTCAGTTTTGAAGTCGGTAAAGTGAAAGATAAAAACGTCAAACAGCAAGTGGTGGATATGTTTGTCAATGTCGACAAAGGGTTGGCAACCGCTATTGCTGAAGCGGTCGGCGTCAATCACCCCGAGGGCAAGGAATCAGAAGTGACCGAATCGTCACCAGCTCTGAGCCAAGAATTAACGGCGAAATCGCCCGCTACACGCAAAATTGCCATTCTCATTGGTGAAAAGTTTAATGGCGGTGAAGTGGAAGCGGTTGTCAAAGCCTGTCTGGATGCGGGGATGACAGTTGATATTGTCGGCGAGAAGTTCGGATTGGTTTATGGCGAAGATAAATTGGCAGTCGAAGTGACGGAAACATTCCTCACTGTCCATTCCGTTTTGTATGATGGACTATACGTCGTCGGAGGCGACGCGGAAAATCCAAGGAAACTTAAGAAAGATATCGTCAATTTTATCAACGAAGCATTTCAGCATTACAAACCAATAGGAATCGCTACGACTGGCCAGCCTTTCTTCGAGGCATCAGACGCGGAAGTTGGTCCAGGTATCGTACTGGCGGGTGCAGCGAATTTCAACAGCGAGTTCATAGCCGCAGTTGCTGCACACCGGCATTGGGAACGTAAAATCTATTGATGGATTGAAAGTGAAGCAGTCGTCACTTATGTGGCGGCTGTTTTCATTTGGCTACAGAACTGATAACATAGGAATGTTACAACTAATGAACTAGTAAAAGGATGACGGATACATGAAGCAAAACAAAAAGAATACTAGCACCTTACTGAAAAAACCGGCGAGTATCGTCAGTATCGGTGTCGTCTTGCTCGCGTTGATTGTGTACAATATTTTCTTTCCTGAACAGGAAGCAGAACCGAGCCGAGCCGGTCTAATCCCGGTCGAACTTGTGAAAACGATTGACGGCGATACAATTAAAATTAGGTATGAAGGCAAAGAACAAAATGTTCGTTATTTACTCATTGATACACCGGAAACGAATCATCCGCGTCTCGGAAAGCAGCCATTCGGAGAGAAGGCAAAAGAGCGCAATCGAGAGCTCATGAACAGCGGGAAACTCGAGATTGAATTTGACATAGGCGGAAAAACAGATAAGTATGACAGACTCCTTGCCTATATTTACATTGATGGTGTAAGTATCCAAGAGAAACTTTTGGAAGAAGGGCTTGCCCGCGTTGCGTATGTGTATCCGCCGAACACGAGGCATCTCGATGCATACAAGAAAGCGGAAGAGAAAGCGAAAAAGGCGGGAATCGGTATCTGGACACTTGAAGACTATGCGACAGACCGCGGATTTGACAGTGACACATATGCCGAAAAAGAGACGACGACAAAGCCCGTATCGGGTGCTAAGGAATCATTCAAAAACTGTACGGAACTGCGCAAGAAATATCCAAACGGGGTGAAAAAAGGGCATCCTGCTTACTCTG
>DYWT01000092.1 GCA_020742515.1 Sporosarcina psychrophila | reverse complement strand
ATATCTAATTCATTCCTCCTGTATTGGGACATTCGTTGATCACATTCAATCGATTATGTTACTCCAGGTTGTAGGTCTCACCCCCGAAAACGAAAAGCTCTTTCTTACATAGCCCATCCAGCGAAGGTGCGTCTTCGTGGTAGCCGGAGCGATAAGACTAAGGAGGGATGCAGTTCAATCCCTCCCAAGTGGTCTCCTTTCTGGCTTATCGCGGGAGGCATCCACAAAGCGTCGAAGCGGTAATAGTGGAAATTCCAATTAGCTTTAATTAGTGGAGGTTTTTCATTAGCCTCCCAAAAGCTCTTGTAAACCGCATACGCCAGATACATTTGTTCATTATAATTAGTACATCAAATAGATTTCATTTTTTTAAAAAAAGACTTACAATGTCGGAATCCGAAATAACGAGGGGTGGATACTGCTAAGAAAATTTTACATATTTACAATTTACGTAAAAATAAATGATGTCCTATCGTATATTTCCTATCGCCGGAATCATACTAACTACAAATTTTATGAGAGGAGAGAAAAGAGTGGAATCTGAACAACAGCTTCAGCAATTAAAACAACTGCAAATTCAACTGCAACAGCTCGAACTGCAAATACAGCTTCAACAACAAGAAAGTCAGAAAAAAGAATCAGCACCGACGCAGGAGCAACCGCCAGTAAAAGAAGAATCACAGCAAACACAAACTCAAGCAGAACCGGATCCGAAACAGCCGACACAATCAACCCCTAGCGATCCACAGCCGCAAGAACAAAAAGCGCCACCCAAAACACCAGAAATAGCGAAGGAATCTTCCATTTATTTTGAGCCTCCGAAAGCATTATCCACAATACAAGTCGGCTTTTTGCGAAATTTGCTGAGCGCTAATTTACTTGCAGTGAAACAATACCGGCAAGCCGCTCAAAACAGTCAGTTGCCTGATTTAAAGTGTCAGTTCGAAGAAGCGGGTCAATTGCATTTGTCGCAGTATGATAAATTGTTAACTCTATTGGAGGGAAATGGAGGTAATGCTCAGTGACTTCTTCAAAAAAAAGTGAAAACCAAAAGACCCCACATTCACAAAAGACTGGAGTCAATGACTATGACTTGTTAAGCGCCGCACTAGCAACCGAAAAAAACTTGACTAACAGTTATGTAACTACTTTGCAGGAAGTGAGTCAGAAGATGTTTTATTCGTTACTTTTAGACATGCTTAAGGAAACAACCCAACAACATCGCAAGTTGTTAGACCTGCAGTTCCAGCATGGCTGGAGCCCGTTTTCCCCGGCGGCTCCGGAAGAGATCGCGGCACTTAAGCAGGAGTTCTCTGATTATAGACAGCAGCTGAAATAAGACAAGCATGCCGAAGTAAACACTACTTAATTGAACGCCGATTAGGTGGTGTTTATTTTTCAAGCTCTATAAGTTGGAGTATCGAATCTGGTGAATAAATCTTATGATTCATAAAACTAAAGAAATCCATAAAATATGCTTGAAAAATACAAAGCTATAAAGAAGAAGACTGGATACGATTAAAATCTGGAAATATCGTCTGGGTTCAATCATCGTTAATATAATTAGCAATACTAACGGTAAACAGATTTTAATGGTATAGAACCCCAAAATACTCCAATCATAAATGACGCGCATTAGCGGGTTTGCTTCGGTAATATGTTTTTGTTGAATGCCGAAGTCGGTGAAAAAGGAATCGGCAGTGGCTAAAAGTAAAAGGGCAATCCCCGGAACGAATAGTTTATGACGGCTTGTAAAGAAAAGCTTCGCATTCATGTTATGGGTTCCTCCTCTCCGACTAGAGTAAGTGTCGTAAAACTAGGATGGGGAAATTTAAAGCGATTAAACCCTCTAAAAAGAGCAAAAAGATGCGGAGAATGTGTTTTCTTTCGTATACTGTACTAAACAGTAGGTTCTGGGGATGTTGGAAAGAAAGAAGGGGTTCGGATGATTCGGACGATAGGACTTTCTGAAGAAAATGAAATAATTTTTGATTTTCCGCTAAACGATATTCATATCCGACGATTCAAGTGGTATTGGATTGATTTCAATCAGCCTGATGAACAAGAAATCATCTTATTGGATTCATTTTTTCATTTTCATCCGCTTACTATTGAAGATTGTTTGAACGGCCTGCAACGACCAAAAGTAGATTTTTATGGAGAATATGCTTTTTTTGTATTACATTCTTTGTGCAATAATAATCTAAAAGCCGAAGAGTTGAATCTATTTCTGGGGAAAAACTATGTTATAACCTTTCATCATTCAATAATTCAAGAGTTAGAAAATGCTAGGAATCGGATTATTGATACTCCAAATAAATGGAAACAGGGACATATCTTCGTTGTACATCAAATAATCGATAAAGTTGTGGATGACTACTTTCCAGTACTTCATAAAATTGAAGATCATCTGAATGAAATTGAGGACAGTCTTGCACCGTCAACCGTTCATTTATCCATGGATTCTGTATTCGACGTCCGCAGCAACTTGCTTCGACTAAGAAGGACAATCATACCGATGCGCGATCTTTTACACCGGATGATTAGTTCCGAATCGCTGACGTTATCAGCAAATGAGAAAGCTTACTTTAGTGATATCTATGATAATCTATTGCGGCTCGGTGATATACTGGAATCCAACCGGGAACTAACTGCAGATATTAGAGACAGCCAACTGTCCATAAACTCCAATCAAATGAATCGGATTATGATGATACTGACGATTGTATCATCGGTATTTATACCTCTCACATTCATTGCGGGTGTGTATGGCATGAACTTCGACTTCATGCCCGAACTTCATTGGCGCTATGGCTATATCATTGCCTTAAGCGTCATGCTTGTAATTGGGCTAGCTATGTTGACATTATTTAAATATAAGGGTTGGCTGAGGATGTTTAAATCTTGAAGTCCCCTATACGGTTATCGCAAAAGGTACCAGCGATCAATACGATTTTAATCGTGCTGAATACTGGTACCTTTTTTTGTTAACCATTTTTATGCTTCTATTCGAGGTTTTGCAGGATTACTTGTCGGGGGTGGCGTTCCGGCTGATTCCGCCAATTTCATTAAATAATAACTTTCCTCTCGAGCCATATGATCAGCCATAAGTGCAGTGAAAGTTCCCAGCGCTTCTTTATTCAGTTCCATTTCTTCTAATTCCTGCAAAAACACTTGAAAAATTGTCATTTCCAAATGAACATCATTATGGAACTTTTCTAAAGCAGGGAATTTCATGATGTTTGTTCGTAAGAAACCAGCAAGTTCTATTGCTTTCAAATAGAAATCTTCCCATTCCTTTGTGAATTTACGGCTTTTCTCATGCAGTGGTTTTTCAACTCGATCCAGGTTTGCGTCAATGGCACCTGCATGACCGGCGGCGTCAAGTAACCAAAGCAAATCATGATGGAGCGGGTGGACGGCCGGTGCTATCTGTCCTTTTTCCAAATAGGAAAAGAGACGGATCGCTTCTTCTACTTCATTGACCATATGGTTGATGAAGGATGGAGGTAAAGAGATTTTTATATTTCCGATTAACTGTTCCTGAATTAATTGCAATTTAAATGTACGAATTTCCTCACTTGCCATTTTTGCATTCTGAAGCAGGGTGAGAAGTTGTTGCTCATCTAATTGCTGTCTAGAAGTTGTAAGCAGTTGGTCGAATTTCTCTATGAACGTATTCGAAATCTTGATATTTTCAATTTCACTGGGCGATAAGGAATCATGGATGAAACGGCTATGGTCTCCCAAAATTTGTAGCCAAAAATGAAGTTCAAATAGTGCATCCTCTTGAAACGATTTATCCAAAAAGTGACCTCCTCTTTCCACTATTATTCGTATGAGTTAGGTCTAGTGTTTATGAAAAAAAGTATGCAGAGAATTAGAGATAGGTATCTGGAACAAATAAGCTCTTCTGTTATGAAAATGCAGCTGGGATGCCATTTTTTGCAACGTCTATCAAAACGAAAAGCAATCCGAAAACTGTATTAAGTTGAAATGAACAGTTTCCCATACACCATGCTTTGGCACTTCATGGGATCCGGCATATAGAACTAACAAGTGGGGACCCGATGATTTCAAATTAAGAAACTTTACCAACTTGAGTCAATTTGATAATAGAACAACCAGCCTTAAAATCCGAACGAGATTGCTTTCCGCGGGTTGGCATCAGCCAATCGGACAGCGTAGGCATCTGTTTACTGCTCTCACCGTTTCGCTTTTGATCGCAAAAGCCGTTCTTCGTGACGGCTTTCGCTACAATCAACGAGATTAGAACTTTATATTTAATTCCGCATTTTTAATTAGAAAAGGTATTTATGAAATTAACACACTTGATTATTAAAGAGAGGAGCGTTAATGTATTAATAAATCAGTATATTATGAACATACCGACCGGTTAGTATAAATATTGTTTATAGAGTGAGAGGCGGATGATGACGATGAACTTTTCATATTCGGAAAAGACGATTGAATTGCAAAAGAAGTTGACGGCATTTATGGAGGAATTTGTTTATCCAAATGAAAAGACTTTTGACGAACAGTTAAATGCACAGGAAAATCGCTGGACGCAAAATCCACCAATTATGGAAGAGTTGAAAGCGTTAGCACGCGAAAGTGGTCTTTGGAATTTATTTCTCCCCGATAGTGATCTTGGTGCGGGTCTTACGAATGTGGATTATGCCCCGCTTTGCGAAATTATGGGCCGTTCTTTAATGGGGCCGGAAGTATTTAACTGCAGTGCACCTGACACAGGAAACATGGAAGTGCTTGTCCGATATGGTACGGAAGCGCAGAAAAAACAATGGCTCGAACCGCTTTTAGATGGCGAAATCCGTTCATGTTTTGCAATGACAGAACCAGATGTCGCTTCAAGTGACGCAACAAATATCCAGTCAAGCATTATCCGGGACGGGGACGAGTATATATTAAATGGGCGTAAATGGTGGATTTCCGGCGCGGGCGATCCGCGTTGTAGGATTGCGATTTTTATGGGTAAGAATGATCCGACTGCTGCACAACATGAACAACAGTCGATGATTTTAGTGCCGCTCGATACACCAGGCGTAAAAGTAGAAAGAATGCTTTCCGTATTTGGCTATGATCATGCCCCTCACGGACATGCAGAAATCACATTTGACAATGTCCGTGTACCAGCTGAAAACATGCTTTGGGGTGAAGGGAAAGGATTCGCGATAGCGCAAGGCCGTCTAGGACCTGGCCGAATTCATCATTGCATGCGGTTAATTGGCGCTGCTGAACGTGCGCTTGAAGAAATGTGTATTCGTGTCCAACAACGTTCTGCATTCGGTAAATCAATTGCTGAACAAGGCGTCGTTCGGGAATGGATTGCAGAATCGCGCATTGATATCGAACAGGCACGCCTTTTGACGTTAAAAGCAGCTTATATGATGGATACGGTTGGAAATAAAGAAGCGAGAGCAGAAATAGCGATGATTAAAGTGACCGCGCCAAATATGGCACTGCGTGTAATCGACCGCGCTATTCAGGCATTCGGTGGAGCGGGCGTAAGCGGAGATTATACATTGGCGGCGCAGTGGGCGAATTCAAGAACGTTGCGTCTCGCAGATGGACCCGATGAAGTACACCGCAATCAAATCGCACGTTTGGAACTTAAAAAATATGCAACTCACGGAAAGGGGAACTAATTATGACAGTACTTGACCTCTTTAGATTAACAGGGAAAACAGCAATTGTTACAGGTGGTGGCAGAGGACTTGGGTCACAGATTGCAAAAGGATTTGCGGAAGCAGGTGCAAATGTTGTGCTGTGTTCACGCAATGTTGAAGCGTGTATTGAAATGAGTAAAGAACTGGAAGCATTAGGTGTCCAATCGATTGGACTAGCATGTGACGTCACGCAGCAGGTAGACGTAAAAAGAGTAGTGGAAGAGACGAAGAAACTATTTGGCACGATAGACATACTTGTCAACAACAGCGGAGCGACATGGGGTGCACCTGTTGTTGACATGCCCTACGAGGCATGGAAAAAAGTAATGGACGTAAACGTCAATGGCACTTTTTTGATGAGTCAGGAAGTGGGCAAAGTCATGATTGAGCAAGGAAGCGGAAAGATCATTAATATCGCATCCGTCGCGGGACTTGGCGGGACGCATCCGAATTTTATGGATACGATTGGCTACAACACAAGCAAAGGGGCGATCATTACGTTTACGAAAGATCTTGCTGCTAAATGGGGCCAGCACAATATTAACGTCAATGCGATTGCACCCGGATTTTTCCCAACCAAAATGTCGAAAGTCACAATTGAACAAGGGCATGATTATATTTTAAATTCCACACCGTTAAGCCGTTTAGGCTCAGAAGAAGACTTAAAAGGTGTCGCTCTTTTCCTTGCATCGAAAGCTTCTGACTATGTGACGGGAGATATTCTGCTAGTCGACGGTGGAATGAGTGCATTATGAAAGAAGAGCTTACTAGACAAAGCATTCAGTTGTTTGAACGGAAAGGTTTTAGTTCAACCTCTGTCCAGGACATTGTTGATTCACTCGGCGTGACGAAAGGGACTTTTTACTATTACTTCACAAGTAAAGAAACACTTCTTATGGACATCCATCTTAGTTATATCGACGATTTATTAAGTAGACAACAGAAGGTTTTAAACAGCAATGCAAGTTGTGGAAAGCAGCTTGCAGAAATTGTTGAGATGCTCATAAATGATATACAGACGCAAGGTTCCAATGTTCGTGTCTATTTTAGGGAAATGCGTCATTTATCAGAGGAAAACAGTAGGGTTATAAAAGATAAACGAAGATTGTTCCACCTTACTATTGAGCAAATCATTAAGGAAGGTATAGAAAAGAAGGAATTTCGAGAAAATCTAAAACCTAAAATGACTACTTTTGCTATTTTAGGAGTTACAAATTGGAGTTATGAATGGTTCGACCCATCCGGTAATATATCTTCGAAAGAGCTTGCGACTATGTATATGGATTTCATCCTACACGGAATAGATATAGGGGGAATGAATGATGAGTGCGAATGAAATTAAGCATATTCTTGTCGTTGGCGCGGGACAAATGGGGCATCAAATTGCTATGCTGTGCGCGCTTGGTGGATATAGGACTTCACTGCAGGATGTAAATAGTGAAGCACTGAAGGATGCAGAAGTGAGCTTGAAAAAGCGTATGGATAAATGGGTTGCAAACGGGAAGTTAACTGCGAGTAGCAAGGAAATTGCTTTTCAAAATCTCACATTCACAGATAATCTAAACGAAGCCGCGAAAGATGCAGATTTTGTGATCGAAGCGATTGTGGAAAAACTAGTTAGTAAACAGAAATTGTTCAGGGAACTGGATCGTCTTACACCGAAACATGCAATCTTAGCTTCAAACAGTTCAACGATTGTGAATTCGTTGCTTGCAGAAGTAACGGAGCGTCCAGACAGAGTTTGCAATATGCATTTCTTCTTCCCGCCGTTGGTTATGGAGTGTGTGGAAATCGTTATGAGTGAAGAAACGGCAGAAGAAACAGCACAGACGACATTAGCAGTTTGCGAGAAAATCGGTAAAACAGGCATTATCCTTCGAAAAGAAATTTCGGGATTTGTCGCAAATCGAATATTAGGCGCAATTCATAAAGAAGCAATCGCACTTTATGACAAAGGTATTGCCGACTTTAAGGGTATAGATATAATCGTGAAAAAGTCGCTTGGACATCCTATGGGCCCATTTGAAATCATTGATTTGTCTGGCGCGGATGTTGTCAATTTCGTTATGGAACAACAATACGCGGAAACAGGCAATCAGGAAGACAAGCCTGCCAAATGTATTGTGGATAAAGTCAAAGCAGGTCATTTAGGGAGAAAAACGGGGCAAGGTTTCTATACGTATTAATAGATACTAAAAAAAGGAAGTGAAAAGGTTGATAGAAACGAGTATAGATACAATACCTGTCCGAAGCGGGGAAGAATTGGATGCCGAAATCTTGACTGAATTTCTTCGAAGAAGCATTGAGGGTTTACCTGAAGGAGAACTGAAAATCCGCCAGTTTGGATCGGGTCATTCGAATTTAACCTACGAACTCGAAATGGGAACTTGGCAGGCAGTGCTCAGACGTCCTCCACTCGGTCCTGTTGCCGCAAAAGCACATGATATGGAGCGAGAATTTAATGTGCTCTCAGCACTTCATCCTGTCTTTCATACGGCACCTAAGCCACTTATTTTTTCGGATGAACTATCCATTACTGGCAGTCCATTTTTCATCATGGAAAGAAGGAGCGGCATTGTTCTCGATACCGATTTTCCGGATGGTACTGAAATGACTGAAAAAATTGGACGGAAAATATCTGAAATCATGGTCGATAAACTCGTTGAATTACACGCAATTGATTATAAAAACACTGCACTTGCCGATATGGTCAAGCCGGATGGTTTCTTGGAAAGGCAAGTGCAGGGCTGGATTGGGCGTTATGAAAAAGCGAAGACGTCCGACATTCCTGAAGTCGCGGCATTAACGGCCTGGCTTCAAGGGAATATGCCAGAATCAGCCGAACCGACAATCATTCATTATGACTTTAAATTAAATAATGCGATGTTTTCACCTAATTATACTGAGATGACAGGATTGTTTGACTGGGAAATGGCGACCGTCGGAGATCCCCTTGCAGATGTCGGGGCGGCCCTCAGTTATTGGATGCAAGCAGATGATCCTTCTATGTTACTGAACGGCCTTGGCAAACCGCCGATTACAATTCAAAAAGGATTTTTTACTCGTGCCGAATTTATAGCTCGCTACGCGGAAAAGAGTGGCCGTGAAATGACACCTATTAATTACTATAGTACATTTGCTTACTTTAAACTGGCTGTTATTTGTCAACAAATTTTTTACCGCTATAAAAATGGGCAGACAAAAGATCCGCGATTTGCTAATATGGATAAATTTGTAGAGACGCTTATGAAGCAAGCAATGACCGGGACGACCAAATAATGATGAAAACCCAACCTAAACTTCATGTCATCCTTCAAAAAGAAGCTATTTTGCCAGAGCTGATTGATAACAATAAAGTGGCCGTCGTGTTTGATATTTTACTTGCGACGACGACAATCGCCACACTTCTTAACCATGGGGCAAAGGAAGTTATTCCTGTAATGGACGAAGCGGAAGCATTAAAAGTAGCCGGAAATCATGAAAAAAAGACAACGATTATTGCTGGTGAATCTGATGGATTGACCATCGAGGGCTTTGCCGATCCGCTTCCCACCCAACTTAAACAAGTGGCTGAAGGGAAAACAATCATTCTTTCAACAACGAATGGCACGGTTGCCATTCGAACTGTCGCGAACGCCAAGAAGGTATATGCCGCTTCACTGGTTAACGGACATGCTGTTGCCAAAAAAGTCGCAACTGATCATAAGGATGATTCGATCATCTTAATTTGTGCAGGAACTATGAGACAGCTTTCCTTGGAGGATTTTTTCGGTGCAGGCTATTTTATTGATGAATTGCTACAGCGAAGTGACTCCTGGGAACTGACTGATTCTGCAAAAGCCGCACTTTATCTATATAGAGGAAATAAGGAAAATGCTGTTTCAATACTTAAAACGTCCTTAACAGGTCAAATGCTTATAAAAGTGAATCAGGAGGAAGATATTCTCTTTTCCGCAGATAAAGGAATGAATGACGTTGTACCCGAATTTGATAACGGAATAATGATTGTGAAAGGGGAAGGAGCAATTGATGACTGATCAACTAACCTATCGCGGTGCTTCATTATTACACAGCTCTTCGCAGCATAAAACTATTTTTACTCCAGAGGACTTCACACCTGAACACTTACTGATTGCAGAGACCGCCAGGAAGTTCATTGAAAAAGAAGTAAGGCCCCACAACGACCAAATAGAAGGAGGAGACTTCGAACTTGTCAGGTTGCTCCTTGGGAAAGCGGGAGAACTGGGTTTACTTGCCCATAGTATTCCTGAGAAGTATGGCGGACTTGGTCTCGATAAAATCACAAAGGGACTCATAGGTGAAATTGTCGGCGCTGCAGGCGGATATAGCGTTGCGCATTCGAATCATACATGCATCGCAACGTTGCCGATTACGTATTTCGGGTCAACATGGCAAAAGGAAACGTATTTGCCGAAACTGGCGTCTGGTGAATTTATCGGAGCTTACTGTCTCACTGAACCATCCGCGGGGTCTGATGCATTAGCCGCGACGACGACAGCAATTTTGAATGAAGAGGGAACACACTATATCTTGAATGGCACAAAAATGTTCATTACAAATGCTTCATTTTCCAATACTTTCATTGTCTATGCAAAAGTAGGTGGTACGGCGTTCACGGCATTCATCGTTGAAAAGGACTTTCAGGGCTTAGCACTTGGACCGGAAGAACAGAAGATGGGTATTAAAGGTTCATCAACGACAGCAGTGTTTTTTGAAAACTGCGAAGTGCCTGTCCGAAATGTATTAGGTGAAATCGGAAAAGGGCATCATATTGCATTGAACGTACTGAATTTGGGTCGGTTCAATCTCGGTTCTGCCTGCACAGGGGCGGCAAAGTACAGTTTGAAATTAGCACTTGATTATACAAATGAACGGCAACAATTTGGCAGAACGATTGCATCATTTACAGCTACGGAAGAAAAAATCGCGGATATGGCAATACGTATTTATGCGTCGGAGTCGCTTCAATACCGCACTGCTTCCTATCTGGAAGAGGCACTAGGTGAATTAAATGAGTCTCGCGATATTAAACTTATTGCAAGTCGTATGAGAGAGTATGCAGTTGAAGCCGCTGTATGCAAGGTTTACGGATCTGAAACACTTGATTACGTTGCCGATGAATCGCTGCAGCTTCATGGTGGTTATGGCTTTATAAAAGAGTATAATGTTGAACAAGTGTATCGGGATTCACGTATTAATCGTATTTTCGAAGGAACGAATGAAATCAATCGCCTGCTAATACCGATGACACTTTTACAGCAGGCGGGAAAAGGTACAACCTCACTTCAAACACTTGTTGCGCAGGCAGGTGCTGAGCTAAAACAGCCTATTAAATTAGCAAACGAAAGACTCGCTCGTGAAAAGAAAGCAATCCAAACAATACGCAATGTGTTTTTACTCACCTTTGGACTTGCCTATGAAACGTTCCAATCTCGTATTGTAGATGAGCAGGAAACTCTCTTGAAACTGGCTGACATTGCAATTGCGCTCTACGCTGCTGAATCTGCTGTATTACGGAGTGAAAAATCACTCGCAAAAAATGGGAGAGAAAAATCGTTGCTTAAGGTGAAGCTGTCAGAAGCCTTGATTGACGACTTGCTGTTAGAAGTTGAAATGAGGGCACGTAAAGTGATTTCAGGCATGACGACGGGTGAAAAACGTAAGACAACACTTGCTGATGTAATGAATCGATTGAGTGAGCTTGCACGAGAAGGCTCGATACAAACAAAAAGGGATATTGCTAAAGCAATTAACAAATCTAAGCAATATATATCTTAAGGGGGAAGTTATAGATGAAAGCAATTATTTTTGAAGAATACGGAAGTGCGGATGTGTTACAGCAAATAGAAATTGATAAACCAGTAATTGGTGATCAAGAAGTGTTAGTCGAAGTGCAAGCGATTGGCGTGAACTATGCAGATACAGCGCGTCGCGAAGGGAAATACGTCGTGCCGACTCCGCTGCCGTTCATTCCCGGGGCTGAAGTTGCTGGTGTTATTACGGAAGTAGGTAAAGACGTCAAACGCTATAAACCTGGTATGCGTGTTGTGGCTTTAATTGAATCGGCAGGATATGCTGCGTATGTGACCATTCATGAGATGGCACTCGCACCTATACCTGACGGCGTTGATTTTGTAAGTGCAGTCGCGTTGCCGCTACAAGGTCAAACGGCTTACCATATTTTGAAGACAATGGGACGCCTTCAAAAAGGGGAAACGGTTCTTGTACATGCAGCTGCAGGGGGAGTTGGTGCAATTGCAGTCCAGCTGGCAAAAATCTTTGGGGCAGGCAAGATTATTGCGACAGCAAGCGGTGATGAGAAATTGGCACATGCAAAAGAAATGGGGGCAGATCATCTCGTTAATTACACAGAAGAAGGCTGGGAACTAAAAGTCCGTGAACTGACCGATGGCAAAGGTGTAGATGTTGCGCTTGAAATGGTCGGCGGGGATATATTCCGCAATACACTTAAATGCCTGGCTCCATTTGGACGGATTGTTGTATTTGGTGCAGCGAGCGGTGAACAGTCGGCCCTTTACGCAGGTGAATTAATGCGTCGCAATCAATCGGTGATTGGATTTTTCCTGCCGCAAATCATGCGTAATTATGATATGTATCAAGCTAGTTTCAAGGAATTACTTGGTTTTATTGAAAGCGGCGAGTTAAAGCTAACAATTGGCGGAACTTATCGTTTAGAGGAGGCAGCAGATGTACATCGACTGTTGCAAGGAAGAAAAACAATGGGGAAACTAGTACTTATCCCATGATGGATATCAACGGAAAGTAGGGTTTTAAGTTAACTTAGAACCTAACTTTCCACTGATTGATTTGTCTGGCAAACAATACCCCTAATAAGTACCCATAAAGTATGTGTCCTGCAATCCAATATGCAAAGGAAGGCATACTCGTGGAGTCGGGCGTTCGGTCTGAGAAAGCTGTCGTAGGGAAGAGAGCGGCTCCTATGATGAAACAGACAGCAGTACATATGAGAATGAGTTGTTTTTCGTTTTGAATCTTTCTATAAATTATCAACAGATATAAACTAACCGCCAATGCTATGGAGACAATTAGATGGAAACCTAGTTCGATTAATTCTGGGAAAGCTACCGTGTTGACAAAAGGAATATAATCGACGTTTAATAACAGTGTGTAAACTTTTAAGCGAGTCGTCAGTTCCACAAGTTTCAGCAATGCTGCTAAAAACAAACCGGAGATTACTCCATATATAACTGTAATTTTAAATCCTTTCTTCGCCAAACTCATACTATCACTTCCTTGACCACTGTATTTCTACTTCCTTCAATGTTGTTTAAGTTCCTGCTAAGAGAGGTAAACTCTAATAACATTGAAAAAAGGGAGTAGATCATTATGAATGCAAAAGAAACAGCACTAAAAATCTTAAAGGAAAGCTTCGTCGGCACGATGGCGACGATTCAACAAAATAAGCCTCATACGCGGTACATGACGTTTTTCAATGACGAATTTACGCTTTATACAGCAACTTCGAAAAAAACGCAAAAGGTAGAAGAACTTGAAGCGAATCCCCACACACATATATTAATCGGCTACGAGGGAGAAGGTTTCGGCGACGATTTTTTAGAAATTGAAGGAACTGTCAGTATTACAGATGATGATAGCTTAAAGGAAAAAGTATGGAATGAACATATGAAACCTTGGTTTAGTGGACCAGAAGACCCCAATCTCGTCATACTCAGAGTGGAACCGGTGACAATCCGATTGATGAATAAAAAAGGTGAGGAGCCGCATATAATTGAACTTTAAGTATAAGGTACTGGCGTTCAAAGCTGGTACCTTTTGCTTTGCCGAGCTTTATCAACATGAGGTTTCTGTGCTCGGTTTTTTTAGCAAAATAGGCAACTTGCAAAGCTGTTTAAAAAGCAACTATGAGAAGAGTTATGGTATATTACTATATAAATTGAAATAAAGAATTCCTTCAAATTTGCTTCGGGCTTCCGCTTCAAAGTATATAGATAAAATAAAGGGATGTGAAATGATGTTTTTAGCTTGGAATGAAATTAAAAAGAATAAGTTGCGATTTACGTTAATCATCGGCGTCTTAATGCTCGTTTCCTATTTAGTATTCTTTCTATCCGGTCTGGCAAACGGCTTGGAAAATATGAATCGGGAATCCGTCGACAAATGGAAAGCGACATCAATCGTTTTAACTGATGAGTCCGATAAGAGTATGTCTCAATCCTCGATGACACTTGCTGATGTGGACGACGTCGATGCCAAAGATATCGCTGTAATCGGTCAAATTAATGCCATTGCCGGCAATGGTGAGGAAAAGAAAAACGTCTCTATTTTTGGCATTCATAAAGATGAATTCATTATGCCAACAGTGACGGAAGGTAAAGCGTTTTCTGAAGCGAATGAGGTTATTGCAGGTGATTCATTGAAAGAGGAAGGCTTCAAATTGGGGGATGAATTGCACTTATCTTCCACGGAAGAAGTGTTAACAATCGTAGGTTTTACAGACAATGCACGTTTTAATGCCGCGCCAGTACTTTATGGTGACCTCTCCACATTCCAACGGGTTAAATTCGGAGAAGCTGCCGATCTAAACAAAGAAAGTATAAATGGAATTGTTGTCCGTACAGGTGATGCGACCGCTATTACTCAGAATGATTCGCTTGAAGCAATTGAGATTGAGACATTCATACGTAATTTACCAGGTTACACGGAACAGAATTTGACATTGAATCTAATGATTTATTTCTTATTTGGTATCTCAGCTGTTATCGTCGCAATCTTCCTTTACGTATTGACAGTACAGAAAATAAGTATGTTTGGTGTTATGAAAGCACAAGGTATCTCTAATAGGTATCTGTCCCGTTCGGTCATCGCACAGACATTTATATTGGCAGCAATTGGTGTAGCTGTCGGATTTGGATTGGCGTTATTAACGGGAGCATTTTTACCAAGCGCGGTGCCTGTCGCTTTTGACCTTGTAACGATGCTTATCTATGGATTGGTGTTAGTTATCGTTGCTATCGCAGGCGCAGTATTCTCAGTCCTTACCATAGTTAGAATCGATCCATTGAAAGCGATAGGAGGATAAATGATGGCAGTTTTAGAATTAAAACAAGTCAAAAAGACGTTTGGCAGCGGTCATACACAAGTGGAAGCGATGAAGGAAACGAACTTCCTGGCTGAAAGAGGAGACCTGATCGCAATTATTGGGCCATCGGGTTCAGGGAAAAGCACATTCCTTACGATTGTAGGCGGCCTTCTCTCACCAACTTCAGGAGATGTCATCATCAATGATAAGAATTTAGCAGCGCTGAACGAAAAGGAACGCTCAAAGATCCGACTGAAAGAAATCGGCTTCATCTTACAGGCGTCAAACCTGGTTCCATTCTTGACAGTGGCCAATCAGTTGAAATTATTAGACCAAGTGAAAAAAGGAAATATGACCAAAAAAGAATTGGAAGAATTATATGAGGACTTGGGCATCGGCAATTTACGTGGTAAATACCCTGCAGATCTGTCAGGGGGGGAACGTCAGCGTGTTGCAATCGCCAAAGCGCTATACAGCAATCCATCTATTATTTTAGCTGATGAACCAACAGCTTCCCTTGATTCAGATCGTGCCTATGAAGTGATGGAACTTCTGAAAAATGAAACCAAGAATAAAAATACAACGACCATTGTCGTCACACATGATATCCGCCTCGTTGGCTATTGTGACAAGATCTATAACATGACCGATGGTGTACTGTCTTTAGAAGATGAGAAAAGTATAGTAGCTTATTGAAGAAAGTAAGTAATGAAACTTCCTGTTATCCTTTTAAAAAGGATGATGGGATTTTTTAAAGATAAGAAGGAATAAGTTTTTTAACTTGGACTGGTGTATTACTCCAAGCGCTTTTCGGAATAAAAATCATAATACTCCCTTAACTGACGAATGGTCCCTGTTTGTGAGATAATACACTTAGAATGAGAGGCTGATTACAATGACATTTCAAAATTATAACTTAAGCAAGGAGATTACACGGGCGCTGGACGGGCTTGGGTATTCTTCACCCACTGAAGTGCAGGAGAAAGTGATTCCTGCGGCCCTAAAAAAAAATGACTTAGTAGTTAAATCACAGACGGGTAGCGGGAAGACGGCAGCTTTTGGAATCCCCATCTGTGAAATGGTGAACTGGGACGAGAATAAACCACAGGCGCTAATTTTAACACCTACACGTGAACTTGCAGATCAGGTCAAAGAAGACATTACGAACATTGGCCGTTTTAAGCGTATTAAAGCTGCCGCTGTCTACGGGAAATCTCCATATGCTTATCAAAAAGAAGAGCTGAAGCAGAAATGCCACGTAGTTGTCGGAACGCCGGGGCGTGTATTCGATCATATTGAGCGGGGTTCACTTGTGCTTGATAAAATCGACTATCTGGTACTTGATGAAGCGGATGAAATGCTAAATATGGGCTTTATTGACCAAGTTGAATCGATTATTAATAAATTACCGAAAAACAGAACGACTATGCTTTTCTCGGCGACACTCCCGGAAAAAATTGGGAAACTAAGTAGTAAATATATGAACAATCCGGAAAATATTGAGATCGCTTCAACTGTTACACTGACGGATCAAATTGACCACTCACTAATTATCGTACGGGATCCACAGAAATTTGACTTGCTGCGCGATGTGACTGTAGTCGAAAACCCGGATAGCTGTATTATTTTTTGCCGGACAAAAGATCAGGTAGACAGTGTAACTGAACAACTTGAAAAACTGCACTACACTTGCGATAAACTCCACGGGGGCATGATGCAGGAAGATCGTTTCTCTGTCATGGATGAATTCAAACGCGGTGAGTTCCGTTACTTGGTTGCTACAGATGTTGCTGCACGCGGCATTGACATCGACAGTATAACGCATGTTATCAATTATGACCTTCCTGTAGAGACTGAAAGTTATGTGCACAGAGTAGGGAGAACAGGACGTGCCGGTAAAAGAGGAAAAGCGATTTCATTCGTCACGCCTAATGAAAACCACTTTCTAGATGAAATCGAAGCGTATATCGGTTTTGAGATTCAACAGCGCAATGCACCTTCAAAGGCAGCAGTTTCCGCTGCAAAGGAAGCCTTCACTGAAAAGTTGGAAAGCCTGCCAGAATTGAAAAAGAATAAAAATGAATTAGTGAACAAAGATATCATGAAGCTTTACTTCAATGGCGGTAAAAAGAAAAAACTTCGCGCAGTTGACTTTGTCGGTACAATTACAAATATCCCTGGCGTAACCGCAGAAGACATTGGCATCATAAAAATCCAGGACACTGTGACATATATCGATATACTAAACGGCAAAGGGAAGTTAGTGTTGAATGAAATGAAAACGACAACCGTTAAAGGAAAGTTATTGAAAGTACACAAAGCGAATAAATAATTTTCAATAAAAAAGCAATCCTTGATCAGCATATACACTGATCAAGAATTGCTTTTTTTGTTTACTAAATCCAATTACCAACGGGTTGTCCCACCTGAACTTCACTATTTAACTCAACTGACGTCGTGAAATGTGAGTTATTCTCTATAAAAAGAATAACGGTAGAGCCGAAACTGAAAAAGCCGAAATCATTTCCTTTAATACATTCTTTTGATGAACTATAGAGCTGTATACTATTTACATTTAAAGCACCAACTTTTACAATCGCGACATTTCCAAAATCCATCTTCACTTCTGAAATAAGACGATGGTTCGTAGAAAAAGGGCTTTGTCCAAGGCGTAAGCCTAAATTATTCACGGGATAGGATACACCGCCAAGTGCATAACGTGAAACCAATTCCCCGGCTACTGGATAGTGGAAATGATGATAATGGCTGGGTGATAGGTAAAAGATATAGTAGAAGCCGTCTTTATAGGGAGCTGCTTTCCTTTCTGATCCCATTATTTCGTTTAATCGGTACTGATGACCTTTAATGAGAAATGTTTGATCGGCAGCTATTCTTCCTACTCCACTTACGATACCGTCCACCGGTGAAGTAAGTATGCTTGGAGAAGGGTCCACTTGACGAGCCCCTTCTTTCAAGGAACGTGTAAAGAGTTCTGATAGACTTTTATAGTGGGAAATCGGATATTCCATTTCTTCAATATTGAGGCGATAAGCCCTGCTGAATGGTCCGATGAACGGTCGACTTAACCGGGCGCTTGTAAACGATTTTAAAAGAGAAGAAGAAAAAGGATTTCCCGTCAACTCGACAAAAGATTTAAATAGTGCTTTTTTCATTTTTTTATCTCCTGTAGATTTCATTTATACTTTTGCAATACGAATATTGCTAATCATTAAGACTGACATAATCAGCATTAATATGACAAAAAATAATGTTCCCATATAGGGAATGAGGAAGAAACTTAACGTCATTACAACACCTGCTGCTGTAATTGGAACACCGTAAAATGCGCCATCAAACTCACTTGCATTAAAGCGGGCAAGACGAACAGCACCTGCCAATACGTAAAAAACAGTAACAATGATTCCAAGCAGTGGCTTCTCGTAAAGTATTGATTCGTAAATTAATAACGCAGGCGCCAGACCAAATGAAACCAGGTCACATAACGAATCGAGCTCTTTGCCGAAAAGAGATTCCGCATTATAATGTCTTGCCACCATTCCGTCGAAACGATCGAATAATGCAGCAAGGAAGATGAATAGTAAACTCATATGACCTAAGCCTTTTATAATTAGAATAATAGCAATAACACCAAAACTAAGATTCATCAAAGTAATTGCATTGGCTAACTGTGCTTTAACTTTGGAATGTTCAACATAATCAGGTAAAAACATAGTACACCTCCTATCAATATCCGAAGAAATATTTGAATAAATTATGACCATTTTATCAACTATCCGAAAATACTATGATACCACGATTAGTTTGGAAAAGACTGTTAAATTAAAAAAGACTTAAAAAAAGTGAAATATGTCCCTATTTTTGTTGTTTTATAGTAATGCTTGACCTATGTCTAGAAACGGCGTCAAAAAAATTAGAAGTAGCCCTATTTTAACTATCATAGCTTCTCATCTAATGTCTATCACTTTAAATTATACTTGAATAATGATTGTTACGCAATTTTGCCGTGAACTATAATGGCGTTTGTAATATTGTTAAAAGGTCTTTAACCTTTCATGAAGCAATTGTCCAAATAACTTGAGAAGTAAATACATCGAAGGAATTTAAAATTACAATTTTATGTTGCAAGAAATTCTGTGACAGGTATGATATAAGTACCTGTTTGATTGTCGATTATTTAATAGTCAAAAGGTGTGATGTTGAATCTTGGGAATAGGGGGAAATACCTGCATGAAAATTCGGTCGAAATTATTTATTATTTCATTTTGCTTACTGTTAATTCCAAGTTTAATTATTGGATTCAGTAGTTATTTATCAGCAAAAGATAATCTAGATGAACTAGGTGAAACGACGCTGAAAAATGGTGTTGAGATGGCACTTCAAGTAATTGATTCGATGAATTACGCTGTCGAGCAAGGCGACATACCATTGGAAGAAGCACAAGAAAAAGTGAAAGAATATCTAATCGGTGAACGCCAAAATGATGGTACACGTTCAATTACCTCGAAAGTAGATTTGGGTAGTGGTTACTTTGCGGTTTACGAACAGGATGGGTTGGAAATTGCACATCCTTCTATAGAGGGCACGAATGGATGGGACCATCAAGATGCAGATGGGATTTATATGGTTCAAGAAATTATAAAGGCTGCGCAAGATGGTGGAGGCTTTACTCATTATACTTGGGAGCTACCGAATCAACCAGGCACAGAATCGACAAAGGTTACATATAGCGCGTTAGATCCGGATTGGGGATGGGTTATCGTCGCAGGCACATACATGCAAGATTTTAATAAGGGTGCCAATGCTATTTTGAACACTATACTGATTACTCTTGTTGCGAGTGCACTTGTAGGATTAGTCGTCATTCTATTATTTTCGAGGCATTTAGCGACTCCTATTAGACGAATCGAGCAAAGCGTACAAAAAATCGCCGAACAAGACCTCTCTATTGATAGGATTGAAGTCAAAAACAAAGACGAACTTGGTGATTTAGCAATAGGATTAAATACGATGGTAGATAATTTGAAAAACGTAATAGATTCCGTTTCAAACTCTGCGGAACAAGTAGCTGCAACGTCAGAACAGTTGACTGCTAGTAGTGAGGAAACGAGTAAGGCTTCTGAGGAAATTTCAGAATCCACCCAGCAAGTAGCAATGGGACAAGAAAACCAGTTGTTGGGAATGCAGGAAGCAAAAGAATCTGTCACACAAATGTCTTCAAGTATTACACAAATCACAATGGATATTAAAGAATTAAACGATTTATCAACTGCGACAACTACTGTTTCTCTTTCGGGTAATGAAGTCATTAAAAAGACTGTAGAACAAATGCAACAAATTAGACAACAGAATGCGTCAACAACAGAAGCAATTTATGTACTAGAACGCAAATCAGGTGAGATTGATGAAATCATCAATGTAATCACGAACATTGCTGCTCAAACGAACTTACTTGCTTTAAATGCTGCGATTGAAGCAGCCCGTGCTGGTGAACATGGTAAAGGTTTTGCCGTTGTAGCGGATGAAGTCAAGAAGTTAGCTGAGGAATCAGGGAATGCGGCGAATCATATATCTACTTTGATTAACGAAATTCAATTCGATACGAAGAATACAGTTAACTTAGTGAATGAAGGAGAAACCGTAATCGAAAATGGAATGAAGGCCGTCGAAAATGCAGGAAGTACATTTAAAACGATTTCAACTGACATAAACTCGATTACAAATAAGTTATCAAATATTTCAAATGAAATTCAGGAAATTAACCGTAATACGGAAAATCTAGTTGAAATAGTAGATAAAACAAGAGATGTTACGGAACAATCAGCTAGTTATACGCAAAATGTCGCTGCAGCGTCTGAAGAGCAACATGCCTCTATGCTAGAAATGGCGCATGCCTCTAGAGCTTTGTCCAAAATGTCTGCAGAACTGCAGGACTTGGTATCTGATTTTAAATTGAGTTAACTTGTGTTTGATGTATGGCTTAGTAGGTATTAATACAATCGGATAATATAAAAATGACGACGAATCAATAATGATTCGTCGTCATTTTTCATTTAACATTCCCACAAAGAAGGAACAGGTTAACGTAATATATTAACAGACACGACTATTATTTATTACTTCGTCATCATTAATTCTTTTTTGTCATGGCCTTTGAACTGCACTTTTATTTTCAGGGTTTTATAATCGATAATACCGAACGTTTCTGATGCTTTCTTGATAATATCTTCAGCATCCATGTCGGGATCCAGGGAGAGTTCTTCGAATAGTGTATCGAGTTTCTTCATTGCTTTATTACCATTCAAGTAAAGATCCTCCGCTTGATTTTTGTATATTGCCTCTGTCTTATCACGCTTTTCATTATAGTTAGCAATAAGCGCTTCCTTTAATTCTTTTGTATCGATTGTTATATCGAAAGAAGTGAAGCCATATTTCTCCCCAAAAGGCTCTTTGGACGCATCGGGTTCTGTAACTAAGTTCTTATTGCTACAACCGACAATCAGAACTATAGAAGAAATAATGGTGACGATTAGTATTTTTCTCATCACTTTCAACTGGGTCATCCTTTCCCGCCATATCAAATGCAGGCTACTGTCAATCTAACCGTTGAAGGTAAAAGTTATACGGATAAGAATAGTGAATCTGCCATGAAGCAAATTCCGAGTAATTCAACGCTAGACGCCCAGAAAGAACAGTACAAGGGGAATGGTAAGGATACTTATTAGTGTCGTGATAAATGTTGTAAAGGATACTAAATCCGGTTCTGTCCCAAATTGTAGTGCAAGCATTGTTGTGTTCGCTGCTGCAGGCATGGAGGCTTGAACAATAATAACCGCCTTTAGAAGGTCATTGACAGGCATGAAATATAAAATTCCTGCGGCTATCAAAGGGGAGACTGCCATTCTGATGATACTGACTGCAGAAACATAGCGATAAGCAACCCTTTTTCTTGAAATGGCTGCAAGCTGCATACCGAGTACGAGCATCACCGTCGGAATGGATGCATCAGCAACAAGACTGATGGCTTCCATTAAAGCGCTTGGAACAGTTACTGAAACTAGTTGAAGCCCGATGCCTAAAAAGGCGGCGTAAATGAGCGGCATGCGAATCACTCGCTGAGCGGACTGGCGTAATGTAGACTTTTCTTCTCCACCGATAGATGCAAAGAAAATTCCTACAGTATTCATTAGTAACGATTGAAACACCATCATAATGACTGCATAGTCAAACCCAACTGCTCCGAATGCAAAGAGGACAACGGGTGCTCCGTAATTCCCACTATTCATGAACACGCCCCCAAGAATCATTGCCGATAGCTGAGACCGTGTTGCCTTCATAATCAGTGCTGTAATCCAAACGATAACAAGTAGGACGCTTGTAAGGGTTAAACTAAATAAGACAATATAAAAATAGTCCATCGTTAATTCATTGGAATAAAATGTCCGAAATGCTAAAAAAGGAGACATTAAATAAAGGGCTGCTGTTGAAATTGATTTAATATCAAAGCCAATAAACTTTTGTCCTATGTATCCAATAGAAAAGATGATAAATACAGGTAAAATAATTAATATTAAATTCATTAAGGTTCAACTCCAACATTATGACCTGTTACTAGCATAGCAGAATTCGGATTATTCAACTATAATGGTGTACAAACAAAATGAAGAATGGGAGGTTTTTATTATGAATAAAATAGTTTCGTTTAAGGATGTATCATTCAGTAGAGGAGATCGGCTAATTTTACAGGCTATTAATTGGACCGTTAGACAAAATGAGCATTGGGGAATACTTGGTTTGAATGGATCAGGGAAGACGTCCCTTCTCAATATCATGTCCGCATTTAATTTCCCTTCAAATGGTGAAGTTACTATAATGGGAAATCTATTTGGAAAAACCAATTTGCCGGAACTGCGGAGAGAAATCGGTTTTGTCGGCAGTTCTTTGGATCGCTTTGCGGAGTATTTCAATAACGAAACGATTGAAAGAGTTGTCGTAAGTGGGAAGTTTGCGAGTTTCGGTATTTATGAACAAGTGAAAATAGAAGATTTGGAGAAAGCGGATTCTTTACTCGAAAGTTTACACTTAATATATTTGAAAGGAAAGACGTATCAAAAGCTTTCTGAAGGAGAGAAACGGAGGGTGCTCATCGCACGTGCGTTAATGAGTGACCCTAAAATGCTTGTATTGGACGAACCTTGTTCAGGATTGGATATTCTTTCACGTGAAAAGTTCTTGCAATCTTTAGATGGAATAATGGGAACAGGCTGTCATATTGTCTACGTAACTCATCATATTGAAGAGCTTGTCCCGGGGATATCGCATGTTCTTCTTCTTAAAGAAGGAAAAATCGTAGCGCAAGGAGCAAAAGAAGAAGTAATAAATGATAAGCTACTAAGCGAAACATACCGGATTCCTGTCAGTGTACAATGGAGAGAATCTAGACCATGGCTGGTAGTGAACAGGGGCAAAGCGGGGGAGGAAGCGGACATCCGTTCACAAAAAAGTGCTTTTTCATAAGGCACCATCTTGCTTCTTACTATACAATTAAAGGATAGTGTTTTATTTAAATAGTAATGGAGTGAATAAGTGTCATGAAAAATAATGAGAGTTCTGTAAAAACGTTTAAAAAACGTAATTATAAACCGTGGATTATTGCAATTTCCATCATTTTGATAGGTGCCATTGGTGCCCTGTCTGGGATGCGAGGGGAAAAAGATTTTGATGCATTTGATCTAACAATCCTGCCTTTGACAAATGCGATTTTGAACAGTTTTACTTTTGTGTTCTTGGTTTGTGCTCTAATCGCTATTCTTAAACGGAATATAACCGTTCATCGCCGCTTTATATATGCAGCGTTTGTCACGACATCGCTATTCTTGGTCACGTATGTCTCTTATCATTATCTAGCTCCATCCACGCCATATGGCGGAGAAGGTTTTATGGCCGGATTCTATTACTTTATCCTGATTACACACATCATTCTTGCGGCAGCTATTGTTCCGCTTGCGCTGACGAGTGTGGCGCGGGCATGGAATATGGAGAACGAGCGCCATAAGAAAATTGCTCGGTGGACAATGCCAATTTGGCTATATGTCAGTTTTACTGGTGTGTTGGTGTATATCCTGATTTCTCCTTACTATTAAGTTAGTTGTGCTAGTAAAAAAGAATTTTTAGCTGAAATGTCGGGTACCAAGTACTCACACAATTAAAAAGCGTGTCCACTGATCTGAAAATAGACTAGTGGGACACGCTTTTTTGATTTCATCTATGTGTAGCGCTTAATGGGTGTAAGTCGGTGCTAGACCAACCTATACAGGTAATAAACTGTCTCAGGCCGGTAATTTACAATCAGATGGAATACACTCACTTTGCATCGTATTGATTAAGGATTCGTCGACCATAAACCAGCGGATTTAACAAGAATACGCGGATGCAGTTTCAACTGTGCAACCATTACTTCAGCAAGATCTTCCGGTTGCATTACTTTGTCGGGATTACCATCTGTCAGGTTTTCATCGAACGCCAAGTCTGTAGCGACTGTACTTGGTGTCAACGCGCTTACACGGATATTATGCTTCCGCACTTCAAGCATTAGTGATTCTGTAAGTCCGAGAACACCGAATTTTGATGCGCTGTATGCACTTGTAACAGGTGCGCCTTTTTGACCGGCAGTAGAGGAGATATTAATGATGTCCCCTGATTCTCTTTCGATCATTTCCGGTAAAACAGCTCTAGTGACATAATAAACGCCCATCAAGTTGACATCGATAATGTTTTTGAATTCCTCAGGTGACAGTTCAAGGAATTTGCCGAATTTACCAATCCCTGCATTGTTAATGAGGATATCAATTGGACCAAGTTCCGATTTGATATGTTCAACCGCAGCAATGACGGATTCATTATCCGATACATCAGCGGTAGCCATCGTCACTTCTACATCATATTCGCTGAGTTCTTTTACTACTTTCTCAAGATTTTCAGCTGTTCTTCCGATAAGTCCTACATTTATGCCTTCTTTAGCAAAGGCAATTGCCGTTGCACGACCGATTCCACGGCCTGCTCCAGTAATAATAGCGTTTTTTCCCTTTATAATTTGCATAAATGACACTCCTTCTATGAATAGTCTCTACATATTGCAGTATAACAAATGCAGGCTGAATTAGTGCCCATGGAGATTTAAATGGAGTTTTGCAACCACACAAATAGAAAGTTTAAACTGACGCGTTTATTTTATTAAAATTGCCTGCTTAGGGGACTGAGAACGTAATAAAATGTATTTTTAAAGGAGGCAAGGTCGAAGGCGCTTTTTTGTGTGTTACTATACAAGTAAAGCAGTGAAAGTTAGATTTCTTTGATAATATGTCCTCTAAAAAATGGGTGTAACGGTTATAAACCGACAACAGTACTTGTTAACAGCAGATTTTACATTGAGAAACATAGACTAAGCGTAAAAGTGAGATGATGAAGTTGCACATTCATTTGGTTGCAAAAGATAGGTTAGAGGCTGAAGGGATTCGTTGGATTGTTGAAACCCATTTAACAGGAGCGACTATGACGGCATTTGAAACAGTGGAAGACTATGTCTGTCAATTTAGAAATACCATCCCCGATTTACTCCTATTGGATATGGATACATGGGTAAATGAAAATGATGGAATCGGGGAATTGCTGCGAAAAATGAATATTCGCTGGTTAGGGCTCTCCTCCGAACGCATATTTCAAACAGCGTATCGTGGGCTTCGATTTCATGCGGAAGATGTGTTATTCCGCCCATTCTCTCCAACGGATTTAATCAAACAGATTCAACAAGTCCGCTATCAGCTTAGAAATGCACAACGTGAAAATACAAGACTGGGCAGTGAAGTAGTTGATTTTTCAATTGATTATGCGGATCTGTTCTTTCTAGAGCGCGTTCCCTTAAAGAAGATTACAATGTCAGCTTTTTTAATGAGAAATACGGATACGCTACCGCTTGTTTACGATGCTTTAAAAAGATTTACGTTTACCAAAGCGAACAAGCTTTTCGCCTTATCGGGGTTTGTACTTTGTGTCCATGATACAAATGATGTAACGCTTTTTCATGAAGAATACCGTGCGTTTCTCGTGCAATGGAAAGAGCAAGTCGGTGAACCGCTGTCAATTGTAAGCAATGATTCCTTACCGCATCATTCGGTAAAAGAAACGTATTTACAAACAAAAAAGTTAACAGAAGAAATTTTTTTCGAAGGATATGACATTATTCTGTCGAATGATAAGCAAGTTAATTGGCTGCCGATGGACCCTTTTCTTACACCGTTAGAACAGCGGGAATGGATTGAAATGTTGGAGAAAAGGGATGCGAAGGGAATTTGCGATTGGGTGGAAAATGAGTTTCTTACCTATAAAAAACCCTACCCTGATCCCGAAATTGTACGTGTGCGCCTAACAAGTGTACTGGCACAAATTCGAAGATATATGAAATCTTATAATATCCAGACGGCCGATTGGGAAACAGCTTATTATGGCGTATTTCACCAAATCTTTAAAAGCCCGATTATTTATGAAATTGTACAAGAGTTGTTGGCATTTACGACACATCTTATATCAGTGGAATCCCTGAACTTACATTTACGAGATGGCGAGCAGTCATTAGTTGAAAAAACGAATGCTTTAATCGAATCGAATTACTGGAATGCCCAATGGGGACTAACCGATTGTGCAGAATCTCTGCGGATCAATAAAAGTACATTGAGTCGCCGATTTGCGGCCGAATCAAAACAGTCCTTTCGGGTTATATTGCATAACGTGCGCATACAGGAAGCAAAACGGTTACTCCAAGAAACAGACCTATCTATGGAAGAAATCTCCCGTTTAGTAGGCTATTCTCATCAAAGTTACTTTACTGCGAAGTTTAAACAAGTTGAAAAGACAACCCCTTTTGCCTACCGTATGGGTTTAGTTTAGCAACATCCTTTTCACAAATGTGACAAGGATGTTTTTATGTGCAACAAATTATAAAAAACTTGAATACAAGTAATTATTAATCAACAAAAAGTAAAAAGACAACTAGATTATAACTAGATATCTAAATCTTCCATTTATAATGAAGATAACAATAAAAGGGGGGAATTTTTATGAAAGCGATTGCAGAGGAAAAGGTAATTCGTTATAGAGGATCAAAATTGAACACAAAGGGTTGGTTACAAGAGGCCGCTCTTCGTATGTTAATGAATAACTTAGATGCGGAAGTAGCAGAGCATCCTGATAAGCTAGTTGTCTATGGAGGAATCGGGAAAGCTGCCCGAAATTGGGAGAGTTTTGATGCGATTGTAAAGTCACTGAAAGAATTGGAAAATGACGAAACGCTGCTTGTTCAATCGGGCAAACCAGTGGCAGTCTTCAAATCGCATTCGGACGCACCACGTGTCCTGATTGCAAATTCAAATATCGTTCCCGCTTATGCAAATTGGGAGACCTTCCATGAGCTTGATAAAAAAGGATTGATGATGTACGGGCAAATGACAGCGGGAAGCTGGATTTACATTGGTTCACAAGGGATTGTACAAGGCACTTATGAAACATTTGTGGAACTCGCCAAAAAACATTTTAATGGCAGTTTGAAGGGGACGATTACAGTAACTGCAGGACTTGGTGGCATGGGTGGAGCACAGCCACTTGCAGTAACGATGGCAGGCGGAGTTTGTATCGGAATAGAAGTTGATGAGACACGGATCGATCGCCGGATTGAAACCCGTTATACAGATGTCAAAACCGATTCATTGGATGAAGCAATCAGACTAGCGGAAGATGCAAAAAAAGAGGGTAAAGCTTTATCTATCGGATTGTTGGGGAATGCCTCAGATATTTTACCTGAGATGATAGACCGCAACTTCATACCAGATGTATTGACAGACCAAACATCTGCACATGACCCGTTAAACGGGTATATTCCGTCTAAAATGTCCCTAGAAGAAGCCGAGCAACTTCGTACGAGCAACCCGGAAGAATATATAAAACTTTCAAAAGCATCTATGGCAAAGCACGTCCAATCAATGTTGGAATTAATGGACAAAGGCGCGATTACGTTTGATTATGGCAATAATATTCGCCAAGTTGCAAAAGATGAAGGTGTTGAAAATGCGTTCGATTTCCCCGGATTTGTTCCCGCTTATATCCGTCCGCAGTTTTGCGAGGGGAAAGGACCATTCCGCTGGGTAGCTTTATCAGGTGATCCGGAAGATATTTATAAATTGGATGAAGCCATTTTAAAAGAGTTCAGTTATAATGAGCATCTTTGTAATTGGATTCGGTTGGCACAGGAAAAAATCGAATTCCAAGGCCTTCCAGCTCGGATTTGTTGGTTAGGGTACGGGGAACGTGCGCGCTTTGGCAAAATCATCAATGACATGGTTGCAAGCGGTGAATTAAGTGCACCGATCGTCATTGGCCGTGATCACCTCGACTCAGGTTCCGTTGCCTCGCCGAATCGTGAAACAGAAGCAATGAAAGACGGTTCGGATGTTGTTGCCGATTGGCCGATCTTAAACGCAATGATCAATGCAGTCGGCGGCGCCACTTGGGTATCGCTTCATCATGGCGGTGGCGTTGGGATGGGTTACTCAATCCATTCGGGTATAGTCATAGTTGCAGATGGATCAAAAGAAGCGGGAATTCGTATTGAACGCGTACTGACAACGGATCCGGGAATGGGAATTGCACGCCATGCAGATGCTGGTTATGAAATTGCTGAAAAAACTGCACGTGAAAAAGGCGTCAACATTCCAATGCTTGATAAAGGACAGGATAAACAATGACAAAACCTCTTTGGATTATACACGCAACGCAACTTGCAACATTAGCCAATGACAAAAAAGGGCCTCGCGTAAAAGATGCGATGTCTGATCTTGGACTGATTGAGGACGGCAGTTTGTGGATTGAGGATGGATTTATTAAAGCAGTGGGAAAGACAGCAGAACTTGAGAAACAATATGCCGATAGACTGCATGAAGCGGAAGTTGTAGATGCTAAGGGCCATCTTGTGACCCCCGGCTTAGTAGACCCCCATACGCATGTGGCTTACGGTGGAAGTCGTGAACGTGAATTTGAGATGCGTCTAGAAGGTGCAACGTATATGGATATTATGAATGCCGGCGGCGGCATCCATGCAACTACACGGATGACGCGTGAAGCAACTGAAGAGCAATTGATAGAACAAACAACAAAGCGTTTGGATCTTTTCCTTGAACATGGCGTAACAACTGTAGAAGGAAAAAGTGGTTACGGCATGAATCTTGAGACGGAGTTGAAACAACTGCGTGTCATGAGGAAATTACAAGAAACACACGCAATCGATATTGTACCGACTTTTATGGGGGCCCATGCGGTTCCAAGTGAATACAAAGGCCGGGAAGACGAATATGTCGATTTGCTAATTGATGAAATGCTACCTGTTATCGCAAATGAAAAACTTGCTGTATTTAACGATGTGTTTTGTGAGAAAGGCGTATTTACGCCTGAGCAATCGGAACGCGTACTAGAAGCAGGAAAACGACATGGCTTAATTCCGAAAATTCATGCCGATGAAATCGAATCGTACGGTGGAGCGGAGCTTGCGGCAAAAGTAGGCGCAATTTCAGCAGAGCATTTACTCAAAGCTTCTGATGAAGGCATTCAAGCAATGGCGAAAGCGGGCACAATCGCCTGTCTTCTTCCGGCAACTGCACTTTACTTACGTGAGGAAGCGGCGGCAGGAAGAAAAATGATTGATGAAGGTGTTGCCGTTGCGATATCTACAGACTGCAATCCAGGATCATCACCAACGACGTCCATGACGCTTGTCATGAACCTAGCTTGCATTTCCATGCGACTTACACCGGCAGAAGCATTGACAGCTGCAACGTACAATGCAGCTTGTGCAATTAAAAGTGAAGACAAAGTGGGCTCACTTGAGGTGGGGAAACAGGCAGATATCGTATTATGGAACGCAAAAAACTACCAAGAAATTCAATACTTCTTTGGCGTCAATCATGTGAAATCTGTATGGAAAAAAGGAAAGAAAGTTGTAGGTTGAGCTAATGATAAGTTGTATGGAATTCGATAATAGAAGTGCAAACTGTCAATAGCTAAGTGGGTGAAAATAGCGAAATAAACGTAATAAAGGGCTACCAGCCAATTCGAAATTGAATCGAATTAGAGGGTAGCCCTATTTTATATTTGGTCAATAAGCAATGCCATACATGTTTACAAAACAAGTGCTGCAATAATACCGAAAATAAATAATGGAATATTATAATGTAAAAAGGTTGGGACACATGTATCCCAGATATGATGATGTTTGCCATCCGCATTAAGTCCAGCTGTAGGACCTAGTGTGCTGTCCGATGCAGGGGAACCCGCGTCTCCCAGAGCACCTGCAGTTCCAATTAAGGCTGCCGTAGCCATCGGCGACAATCCTGCTGCAAGACAAATTGGCACGTAAAGGGCTGCCAGAATCGGGACAGTTCCAAATGATGAGCCGATCCCCATTGTGATAATGAGTCCAACGGATAACATGACGATGGCCAAAAGAAGTGGAGATGTACCAATAATTCCTGTCGTTGCTTCAACCAATTCATTAACAGAACCTGTCTCTTTTAAAACTGTTGCATAGCCTGAAGCGATAAGCATTACAAAAGCAATCATTCCCATCATACCAATTCCCTCATTGACAACCCGGTCACCCTCAAACAATTTAACCACTCGAGTACCAAACATGATAATGATTCCGGCAAGTGCTCCTAGTACAAGACTTTCCGTCCAAAGTTGAGTACCTAACGCTGCAATGATTGCAAGTACCGTCATCGTGTGTTGAATCCTCCACTTTGTTGCGGATTGATTTTCTACTAGACTGTCTGCCATATCGATGTCTGGCATATTGAGTTTACTGGACTCTTTGGCAACGTGGTCTTTGCGATAGGAAATAAAGATAGCAACGAAAAGCCCGACTACCATTCCAGCTCCGGGAAGAAGCATTGATAATGTCACGTCTGTTAAAGCAATAGCCATCCCGTTCTTTTCCATTTCAGTTCGGATGATTCCTTGGAAAATTAGACCGAAACCAAGGGGAATCGTCATATACGGTGTTTTTAATCCAAATGTCAATGCTGCTGCAACAGCCCGACGATCCAGTTTCATTTTATCGAACAGTCCAAGTAATGGAGGTATTAAAATAGGGATAAATGCAATATGAACAGGAATTGCGTTTTGCGATAACATTGCAATCCCTGCAATTGCTAATACAAGTAATGTTCGTTTGCCGCTGAAAACAGTCAGCATTTTATTGACCAAAATTCCGGTAATCCCTGATATGCCAATCATAACAGCGAATGCCCCGAGTAAAATATAGCTTAATGCTGTATTTGCTTGGCCACCCATACCTGAGACGAGGACGTTAACAGTTTCGACAAAGCCCATGCCAGAGACAAGTCCAGCCGTAATTGCAGCAATTAATATAGCAAATAAAACATTAACGCGTAATAAACTGAGAACAACCATTACAATTACACTTATTAATACAGCATTTCCCAACATATCATTGCACCCCATTTGAAGTTTTAGTGTTATGTCATGTCATTGCTTTAACTCTCTCCTTACCAAGACGGATTACTGGATCTATTTGAATCACTCGTTTATTTTAAGCCATTCTGCAACTTGTTTTATATCGTTGGAGAAGATACGGTCTTGCGTAATTGAAGGGACGACTTCACGCAGTAAATTTAACTTTTCACGTGTACGGGATGCCATATTTTCCACACCGCGATATTCAGCTGCTTGTAAGCTGCAAATACATTCGATGGCTAGAACATTTCTAGTGTTTTGAATGATCATTGAAGCGTGACGGGACCCAATTGTTCCCATACTTACATGGTCTTCCTGATTTGCTGATGATGGAATCGAATCGACACTGGCGGGATGGGCAAGTGTTTTATTTTCCGAAACAAGAGATGCAGCTGCGTATTGCATGATCATTGCTCCGGACTGTAGGCCGGGCTCCGGGCTTAAAAATGGAGGTAAATCATTTAATTGAGGATTTACAAGCCGTTCAATCCTGCGCTCTGAAATATTTGCCAATTCTGCAATAGCAATTTTTAAGAAGTCCATTGCAAAGGCGATAGGTTGCCCATGGAAGTTACCGCCGGAAATCACTGTTTCTCCATCATCAAAAATTAATGGATTATCCGTGGCTGCATTTGCTTCGATTTCCAACTTTTCTTTCACGTAATCAAGTACCTGCCAAGAAGCGCCGTGCACCTGTGGAATACAACGCAAGGAATAGGCATCTTGCACCCTCTTTTCCCCTTGGCGCGTCGTAAGTTTACTATCCTGAAGAATAGCCCTCATTCTTTTAGCAACTTCTATTTGTTGAATGTAACCACGTGCTTCATGTATGGCCGGATGAAACGCATCAATAATGCCTTCAAGACCTTCCATTGTCATAGCGGATATCCACTCACTTTGATAGGCAATTTTTTCCGCTTCCAAGTAATTGATAGCACCCATTGCAGTCATAGCCTGTGTTCCGTTTATTAAAGCGAGGCCTTCTTTTGCTTGTAATACGATAGGCTCGATACCTTCTCGATCCAGCACTATTTTGCTTCCGCAAACGACACCATTATCAAATACTTCGCCTTCGCCAATTAAGACAAGCGCAAGATGTGATAACGGTGCTAAGTCACCAGAAGCTCCAAGTGAACCTTGTTGAGGAATGACAGGATGTATGCGCTTGTTCAATAGCTCAACGAGTTTTTCGACTAAAACGGGACGAACACCGGAAAATCCTTTAATTAACGCATTCAATCGTAATAACATCATCGCTCTTGAGACAATCTCAGGGAAGTTTTCTCCAACGCCGCAAGCGTGCGAACGAATTAGGTTGAGCTGTAAGCGAGCGACATCATCCTCAGCAATCGTAACATCGCTAAATTTACCAAACCCTGTGTTAATTCCATAAATGGTTTTCTTTTCTGCTACAATTTTTTCTACAGCGAGTCTACTTGCCATTACTTTTTCCATGCTACTTGCTGCGACCTGGACTGTGTCACCTTCATAACAAACCTTTCTAATCTGTTCCAATGTTAATGAATTACCTGTAAGTTCTATCATGATGAAAACCTCCTGTGTATTTTTGTTTGGTGTTATAGCTTGAAAAAGTAAAACTTAATCAGTGAGAGCATATTGCCCGTTGGCGCCGGAGAAAACAGCAAAAGGAGGCGATGACGGCACATGGAAATGCCGTCATCGCCTCCTGATAACTAGTCACTATAGGCAATGACAAAAGTATTTAATTTTTATTTTTACTTAGAAAACTAGAAAGTTTGCGGACTAAGGATAACCTGCCAAAGGTGATAGTCCAAAGCCAGACTTCAGCCCATTAGTTTTACATATGGTTAATCCCTAATCCGAACGCTTCATGTTCCAACCCTTTTATCGGGGCACCAATTGTACCGTAGAAAGCGACAGCTAACCATTCACCCTCATTCTTATTCAGATAGGGTTTGCCTTTTACAATCGCAAAACGAAGCCCGACAGTACGTTTTATATCTCCAATTGCAAATTGCCCCCTAGTTACACCTTCAAGTGCTTCTAAGATTGTATGATATAAGGCATGGTTTTCGCGATAAAGACCTTCTGTAATGATATTTTCACGTTTGGCTGCTGTTTCGACTGCGGCAATTACTTTTTCCATATTCATTGCACCCACCTTACCGGTACAATAGTCAACATCTTTAAGTTGTGATTGAAAATGTAACACTTCATTTTCGTCCAATGTAGCTAATAAGACTGCTAATTTACCAATAAGTATTTCTTGAGTCATAACCGAAAACCTACTTTTTTTCATGAATACCTATCTACTAATACCTGTTACCTATTGTAAGCGTTTTCCATTCATAATGTCAACAAAATTATTAGAAGGTTATCAAGAAACAGAATACTCTTGTGGGTAACCCATCTATAAATGAATCCGCTTACAATAGACTTGGAAATTCTATTGACTTTGATGCATCCTGCACTTACTATATCTATTAACGACTATTAAGCGACATTTAGTAATTTTAAGAAAACTTAAATCTGGGGGGATTACATATGGAACAGCAGCAGGAAAAAAAGATTGGCTTTTGGATGGCTTTGCTTCCGTTAGTCGTTATGATTATCGTCATGATCTATACAGTTGTTAAATTAAAGCAAGGGCCACATATACCATTGATAATCGGAACGTCAACAGCGGCTATAGTCGCTTGGAAAGCGGGATTCACATGGAAAGAAATTGAGGAAATGATGTATAAGGGGATTCGTTTGGCACTTCCAGCAGTCGTTATTATTATATTGGTCGGACTGACAATCGGAGCATGGATGGGTGGCGGAATTGTCGCAACAATGATTTACTATGGTTTGCAAATCATCACGCCTGCGTGGTTTCTCGTTACAATTTGTATCATATGTTCAATTGTAGCGTTAGCAATTGGCAGCTCATGGTCGACGATGGGAACGATTGGCGTAGCTGGGATGGGCATCGGTTTGAGTATGGGGATTCCTGCAGGAATGATTGCGGGGGCGATTATTTCTGGGGCTTATTTTGGAGATAAAATGTCACCTTTATCAGACACGACGAATTTGGCGGCTGGGTTGACGGGGACGGATTTATTCGATCATATTAAGCATATGTTTTATACAACGATTCCCGGATTGGTTATAGCACTTGGAGTTTATGCGTTTTTAGGGAAACGCTTTGCAGCAAATAATATTGAAGTGGCTGAAATTGCACAGACAACAAAAGTGTTACAGGAAAGTTTTCTTATTTCACCATGGCTTTTGATTGTGCCACTGGCTGTGATTGTGCTGGTTGCTTTGAAGGTACCGGCAATACCCGCACTAGTTGTTGGTATTGTCCTAGGATTTCTTTCACAGATCCTTATACAAGGTGGCTCTCTCGTTGGGGGGATAGAAGCATTACAGAGTGGATTTACAATTGCCACAGGAAATGTAATGGTAGATGAATTATTTAACCGAGGCGGATTGGATTCGATGATGTATACCGTTTCCATGACAATTGTTGCCATGACATTCGGTGGCATATTGGAGTTTTCAGGGATGTTGCAGGCATTGATGAATCAATTGCTTAAAGTTGTGAAGTCTTCTGCATCACTTATTGTTTCGACGATTGGAGCTTGTTTTATAACAAATGCATCATGTTCAGAGCAATATATCTCAATCGTCGTCCCATCGCGGATGTTCAGTAAAGCATATCAAAACATGGGGCTGCATTCAAAAAATTTATCGCGTGCCCTTGAGGATGGCGGAACATTGACCTCTGTTTTCATCCCATGGAATACATGCGGTGTATTCATATTTGGGACATTGGGTGTTAGTGTCGTACAATACGGTCCATATGCAATACTGAATTTGGTTATACCATTCATTTCGATACTTTATGCAATAACAGGCTTTACGATTGTGAAGCTGACTGAGCAAGAAAAGGCAAAGATAGCGGAAGAAGAATTGGTAGAAGAAAAAATGAATGAAGAAGTAAATCTAGCTTGATGGCAAAATGGAAAGTTCACATCAGTATCGTGAACTTTCCATTTTTAAAAAGGTAAGTATCAGTATTTCAACCGGAGTAGTGTCTAGCTTCAGCGCTCTTCGGGTCTACCAAGGCGTTTGCGCTTTTCATATATTAATAATATGCGGGAAAGGTAAACTCATATAATGCGCGCGGCCTGCCTTGGCGGTAAGTCATTTCTTCCCCGATAATTTTTGCATATTCAAATTCGACAAGCTTTTTTAACGTTCGTTCTGCTGTCCTGCGTGAGACATCTAAGTAGATCGCTAAATCATTTGCAGAAAATTGCTTTGTTTGGCGTGTCTGACTGTATTGTATCAATTTCGAAATATTAGCAGGGCTGAGTTTTGTTTTTTCGGCCATTTGGACAAGGACGGGCTCAGTGGTTTTCATCTCGACGGTTACGTCCGATTGTGGAAATGGACCATGCAATTTTTTGTTTGAATCTAGCACATAAAAACAATGCCCATCAATTTTCTGTATGAAATTGAGTGCGAAATCAGCATTAACGGTTGCATCTATAATAGATTCACCACAACCGAATGCCATTTTGGCTGTGGCATCAAGTGTCTGAAACTCAGATAGGAAATCCTTGTTTTTTAAAGCGGATTCGATATTTCCCATAGATGTGTATAATGTGTAATCCCCGCTCTGTACACTCCAGCGTGCTTGCATAATTGTCGCTATTTTAGCGATGGATGCTTCAATATCTCGTTGTTGGGAAGTTGTTTTCACAATTCCGACCGCAATTTGAGCAGAGTTACTTTTTTGTAATAACACTTGCTGTTTTGCCTGGTCAATACTACGAAGAATTGTACTCTCAGGGTCAATCATTTTTCGCGCTTGAATGTTTTGGTGCTGTAGCTGTTCAAAAACGGCATGGACACTTGTAATCGCCATATCTGTTTTGCCTTGTAAAGAAAGCGTTTTATGAAAGGATGTTATGTTAGTTATTTGTTCATCATCTTGCAGTAAATGAACGAAAGGTAATTTGATGCTTTGTCCTAAATCATTTAGTACATGGTCAATATAGGCTTGTTCACGCACATCGATGGATACACGACTCAAGTCCTGCTGGTTCTGTACAGATAGTTGGAGCAATGTGATGGCCACAGCGGTTTCGTCTTGTTGGAGATAAACGACTGGGATGGAGAGGTTATCAAGCAGCTTCTTCGAATAAAAAAACGGAAGTGAACCTGAAAATAGAATGGCATCACATGGTTTGAGCGACTGCAATAACAAAGGCGCTTCACTGGGTTCATCATAGTGATACCAATCGAGTTCAATATCTTTTCGAGCGTAGACCAGTTGTTCTGTATGTTGACAAAAATCAGATGAACCGATAACTGCAATTTTAATCTTCACAATAAACCTCCAATTATTAGCGACTATTTAACGACAATGTTACAATGAATAAAAGAATTTGCCAATAGAAAGGATTTTGACTTGTGAAAATTATAGAAATAGAAATTTACGCGATTCACTTGCCACTTTATGAACCCTTTGTTATCAGCTACGCTACCTATGATTACATGCCGTCAATCATTGTGAAAATTACAACGGACACGGGCGTCATCGGCTACGGAGAAGGGGTTGCAGATGAACATGTAACAGGAGAAAGTTGGGAAAGTACTTTTGCAATCTTGAAAAATACAATTGCTCCAAAGCTGATAGGTGAAAATCCGGTGAATATAGAACGCATCCATGAATTGATGGATTCTGAAATTTACGGTGTGCCAACAGCCAAAGCTGCAATCGATATTGCGTGTTATGATGCAGCAGGAAAAGCCTTGGGCGTCCCTGTGTATGATCTTCTTGGAGGAAGATATCATGAGAAGTTTCCGATTACGCATGTGTTAAGCATCGCCTCTCCTGAAGCAATGGCGAAAGAAGCCGAAGAGCGTGTAGCTGCTGGATATCGTTCAATGAAAATGAAAGTTGGCACAAAAGTTGCAGATGATGTATTGCGAATCCAGGCAGTACGAGAACGTGTAGGTGACGAAATTGCGATACGTGTCGATGTGAACCAAGGTTGGGAAACGAGCGCCAATACACTGCAGGGACTTCAAAAGCTCGAACACTGTTCGCTTGATTGGTTAGAACAGCCTGTACGCGCTGACGATATCGATGGCATGGTGGAAGTGAAATCTAAATCATCTGTTCCAATGATGATAGATGAGGGGTTGCGGGGCATGCGAGATATGAGGGAAATCATTGCAAAGCGTGCTGCTGACAAAGTGAATATCAAGTTGATGAAATGCGGCGGTATTTATCCCGCTACCAAGCTTGCCCATATGGCAGAAATGGCGGGTATCGAGTGTCAGATTGGTTCGATGGTTGAATCCTCAATCGGATCAGCTGCCGGCTTCCATACTGCTTTTTCGAAAAAGATTATCACGAGTGTCGAATTAACTGGACCGCTTAAATTCAGTAAGGATGTTGGAAATTTACACTATGATGTACCTTTTATTTACTTGAATGGTAAGCCTGGATTAGGGATTGAAGTGGATGAACAAGTGCTGAAAGAACTTACTGTATTCTCTGAGAAGGTCATCGGATGAAACAACAGTATTTCCTGAAAAATGGATCCGAAATTATTATCGAGCAGTTAACAGCGAATCAGCTAGAGGATATCCTTATTCTTCAGCAAAAAGTGATTGAATCATTAACGACAAATTCTTTTTTACAACCATTGACGGAGCAAGAGTTTAACTATATTTTAAGCGGTAAAGGGCTAATGATGGGCGCATTTTATAAAGAACAATTGATTGCATTCCGGGCATTGCTTGAGCCTGAAGTGGATGAGGAGCATCTGGGTAAAGATGCAGGTTTGCCTGAGGGTGAATGGCCGCTTGTGTTATATTCGGAAATATCGAATGTGGATCCGGACTTCCAAGGGAATGGTCTACAAGTGTTATTGGGGAAACTTCTATTGAAGGAAGTAGACCAACAACGTTTCCGCTACATTTGTACAACCGTTGCTCCGTTTAATATTGCAAGTTTAAAAGACAAATTCGCACACGGTATGCAAATGATAGCCTTAAAAGTGAAATACGGTGACTTACTTAGATATGTAATGATGAAAGACTTAACAAGCCCGTTAAAAGAATATGATGCCTTGGAATGTCACTATGTTTTGATGGAAAATACTGAAGAACAACAGCGCTATTTTCAAGATGGCTGGATCGGTATTGGAATTGACAAGACAGATGATCAGTGGGTAGTTCGCTTTGAGCGATAATATGAATAGAGTAAAAACATCCGGCAAAGTAAAGTCCTATTTCACTTAATTGTGTGAAATAGGACTTTTTGGTAGAAAAAGTTGTTAATTATGACTAGTATTGATGTCGTTCGTGAATAAAAGTGCCTATTAAGCAGTATATTATATCTTCCAACTATACGCCTATATTTTATTGAGATATACTAATGAAGGATTTAAAAAGTAGGAGGGACATCATGAAATTCACAGTGGGGAAAAAAATATGGAGCGGATTCTTAGCAGTGCTTCTTTTAATGGTAGTTATCGGAGCAGCTAGTTTTTGGTCGCTATCTAAAATGAATGATGAGTATCGACATATGTTGGAGGATCAAATAGCAAAGACGGTATTACTTGAAAAAATATCATCTACGCAGTATAAAATCTCAAATGATGTACGGGGCTTTTTATTATTTAAGGAAGTTTCATATCTGAAGAATCGGGCAATGTTGAGTGAAGAGTTTGATAGTCAATGGGGAAGATTAGAACAAATGTCCCGAACGGATTCAGAACGTATATTGCTAGAGGAATTAAAAGAGGCACGTACAAGTTATATGGAAAGCACCGATTTAGCTATAAGTGAATTTGATAATGGAGATCAAGAAAAAGCGTTGAACATAGCATCTGATGCCACTATTTTTCAAGCGTTAATCATGGATAAAATTGAAGAACTGATTGTGTTTCAAGGTGAGCAAACAGATCAGGCAGATCAAGGAATTCAAAATTTAATGAAAGATACACGTGTGTTAACGTC
The DNA here is from genome assembly GCA_020742515.1 of Sporosarcina psychrophila. Taxonomy (GTDB): domain Bacteria; phylum Bacillota; class Bacilli; order Bacillales_A; family Planococcaceae; genus Sporosarcina; species Sporosarcina psychrophila_B. Next base: position 31,638 of record DYWT01000092.1, on the reverse strand, counting down.
TGGATTGATCGCTATTGCCGTTCTTGTGAGCATCGCGGTTGCCCTTGTGATTAGTCGTAGCATCGCACGCCCAGTTGGAAAAATGACAACAGCGCTAACTGAAATTGCAGATGGCAATCTTGCGATAGAACCGGTAACTATTCGTAATAAGGATGAGATTGGCGATATGGCGACTGCACTGAATAGTATGACTGGTGATCTGCGTGGTATTATCAAGCGAGCGAATGATTCCGCTGTTCAACTCGCAGTACAGGCGGAAGAGTTATCTGCAAGCTCAGAAGAAAGTCTTGCAGCTTCTGAAATGGTTGCAGAAATTTCGGAACGTAATCTTGCAGGAAGTGAATCTCAAGTAATAATTGTCAATGAAACAGTCATCGCTTTGAAAGAAATGGTAATGGGTATCGATAGGATTACAGAAGATAATGAAGCAATGTTGCTTTCATCAGAGGATGTCGCACGTTTGGTTGAAGAGGGCGCATCACTTATGGAGGATGTTACCGGCCAAATGACTGTTATTAATACAACAATTGGTCAGTCAGCAACAATAATGACGGATATGGCTAGTCGCTCTGAAGAAATTCGGAAAGTAACATCTCTGATCACCGATATCTCTGATCAGACCAATTTGTTGGCGCTTAATGCAGCAATAGAGGCGGCCCGTGCTGGAGAACACGGTAAAGGTTTTGCGGTTGTAGCGGAAGAAGTGCGCCATCTCGCCGAGCAGTCGAAACAGTCTGCCGGAGAGATTGGACAGATGATTGACGCGATGATTGGCAACGTAGGCCAAGCAGTTTCCAGTACAGAAGATGGCAATCGCCGTGTTGAAGAAGGGCTTGCAGTAACAGAGCGCACACGAGCCGTGTTCAATAAGATTGAACAAGCGGCGGGAGACGTTGGTGAAAAAGTTACTACTGTTTCTGCGGCAATTGAACAAATCCGGACGATGACAGATGAAGTGTCGGATCGGTCGTCAAAAGTACAAGAATTGGCTATGCAATCTTCTGAAGAAGCACAGTCAACGAGTGCAGCAACAGAAGAGCAGCTAGCTGCGAATGAAGAGATTTCTTCAAGTTCACAATTACTTGCCGAGTTATCAGAACAACTTCAAAAGGATATGGGACAATTCAAAGTTGAATAAGTTAGAAGGAAAACAAGCTGATTGCCAAGTGCAATCAGCTTGTTTTACGCGTTATGCTATTTTACATGGAGACAAGATACTTGTGCATGTTATCCGCTACACTGGATTCAACTTGTCCTAATTGTTCTTTCTCAATTTTATTTAATGGGTGTGGGTTGAACCAGTTGATAACCCCTTCATGATAGATTCCCTGAAAATCATTACCTTTGTAGTTCAATGAAAATGAAAAACGCTCATTAACTTGGTTCTGGAATAACGCTTTTGTAATCTGAAATTGTTTTAACATAATTATAGCCTCCGTTTTTTTAGTTTGTTCTTTTAAAAGTCTTAATACGATTTTGCTGAGAAAGTGTATTTGCTTTTGAGTTGATCACCAAGCTTGTTAAATGAAGTTGTGCATTTTGGCATTTGCTTTGATTCTAGCATTTTGTAATTGTCGTATTTCATGTTTGCTTAATGGGTTTGGGTTAAACCAGTTGGTGACTGCATTTTGGGAGAGCCAAGAAAGATCTTTCCCTTGGAAATTTAAAGATACCCATTCATGAATTCGTTTTTGAAGTTTAGTTAACATAGTGGTGGCCTCCATTTTTTAGTTTATAGAACGGTTTTTACTGATTGGTTATTTCGCGGCAAGCTTAACGTTATGCGTTCAACCTGCTCTGCTTATATAGAATAACGTTTCTAAATTACAGGGAGATGTGACGAAGATGAGAGTTTGATGAGAAAGCACCTTTTTAATTTAAAGTTGAACAAAGCTTTATAAAAAAACATGGCAATTCTATCGGTGACGGTGTACTCAAGTTGTCGTAATTGCTTAGTATTAAGTTCATTTTAATGTCTGTGGAATAAATCGGTTGCTAACCCCTTTGTGATAGAGCCCTTGAAAAACGCTCATTTAGCGTTCAACCTGTCCTACTTATTTAGAATAACGATTCTTTGTTAAAGGACAATGTGACGAAGATGAGAGTTTGATGAGAAACAGGGGTTTGTTCATTTTCAAAAGGAAATCATCGTCTAGTTAATTTGAGGAAAGGATTTTCTTTAATAACGCTTCGACGCACTTGGGATGCTTTCCGCCATAAGCCTGACTGCCTCGCTATCAACCGAACAGCAAAGGGTTCGGTTGATATAATTTTCGTGCACTTTACAGAAATTAAACAAGTGAATACCAGGTTAGAATTCTAAAGTGCGTTGGTAAATACTTCTACTTGGAGAGACTCCAGCTGCCCCTTGTAAGGTGTCGCCGCTCAGTTTCTGGACTGTGTTCATTCCTACTTTGAATCATTTTGTAATATTGAGAATATGGATTGCGCTGAGCCAGCAACAGTGATAGTATGGAATACTGTTCAAAATTTCTGAACTTCACAATTATAGAAATCATAGGACGCAAATACGTAAAATGGAGGACCTGTATGATGCAGAAACATCCTGATTTCGAATTTGAAATGGAACGCCTCGAGTACACAAAACAGTACATGCAAAAACTTTTGGAAGAATCACTTCGTGACGTAAAATCCTCTCAAGACCAGATTCGTCAGTCAATGGCCGATTTAGATTATTTGGACTCCAGTTTAAGCTACATCAATATTTTGACCAACGCCCGTTTTTTTGAAATGGCCCGCTCTCAAAAAGAGGGGTTGGAAGCCATTCAGCAAAAACCCTATTTCGCCCGCATTCATTTCCAAAAGGAAGATGAGGCGGATGAGTTGCTCTATATCGGTAAGACCTCATTATTTCACCGTGAAACACAGGAGCCAATCATTGTGGACTGGCGTTCTCCTGTCGCTAATGTTTATTACGACGGAAGGCTTGGCAATCTCTCCTATAAAGTGCGTGATGAAGAGTTCGAAGGCCATCTGTATTCAAAACGGCAATATAGGATTGAAAACGGAGACCTTCTTGATATCCGTGACGTCGACCTAACGACCAATGATGAACTTCTTCAGGAAGCGCTCGCTGGTAAGGCAGATACGAGACTGACTGAAATTGTGTCAACCATTCAAGCTGAACAAAATGCGATCATTCGTGCAAATTTGAAACAACCTATTATTGTACAAGGGGCCGCTGGGAGTGGAAAGACGACGATTGCTCTTCACCGTATTTCCTATTTCCTCTACACAATGGGAGAAAACTTCCCCTCTGATAAACTGATGATTTTAGCACCAAGTAAATTATTCATGGACTATATTGCTGATGTATTGCCAGAACTTGGGGTGGGTCGTATCTGCCAGACGACCTATACTGAATATGTCTTAAGTGCAACAGGATTGAAAATGAAACTGACCGATCCAGACGCTAAGTTGGAACAACTGACAGAATCAGATATGCTGAATTCCAATTTGCTTTTTGTAACACGCGTGAAGGGCTCCCTTCAATATAGAGAGATTATGCGTAGCTATGTAAGTAAACTAGAACTAGATATGGCACAGTTATTTGATGATGTCCATATTGAAAAGTACAGGATTATAAAAGCATCTCGTTTGAAACAGCTATTTCTGAAAGAGTTTTCATATATGCCAGTCGAAAAAAGACTAGATAGAATTAAAATTATCATTCAAAGCGACGTCAAGCGGAAACGAAAACAACTGATGGATATGCTAAGGGAAAAATACGATGCCGCACTTGATAAAGCATTATATGGTATAAAAGATGATGAAAAAAGGAAACTGAAGCTGACAAGAATTTTGGAGGAACGAGACGAGAGGTTACCTGCGATTGAAAAGGAAGGTAAAACGGCGGCATCCGTTTACATGCGCAAATTCAAAAAGTACAATGTAAAGAAACTCTATCGAGACTGGTTAACAAACAGCGAATTGCAAAACGAGCTTGCTGAAGAATGGTCCGAGCATGAAAGGGATGCATTTTTTAAGGCCCATGAGAAAGAAGCCTGGGAAGTCGAGGATTTAGCCGCCCTTTATTACTTGCATGCCTTGCTGAAGGGTGTTGCGGATAACTGGAAGATGAGAGTGGTCTTCATTGATGAAGTACAGGATTACAGCGAGTTTCAGCTCGCTTCATTACAAGATGGGCTCGAGACGGATATGTTTACGATGGTCGGAGATTTGGCGCAGGGAATCCATAGCTATAGATCGTTAACTTCATGGGGACCAATAAGGGAGCTATTCCCGCGAGCGACATATACGACGCTTCAAAAAAGCTACCGAACGACGATTGAAATAATGAATCTGGCAAATAAGGTATTGGCCCAAATGGATGAGGACTTACCGCTAGTAGAACCGGTCGTCCGTCATGGGAGAGAACCGGAATTCTATGAAATGCATGCTTTTGATGCCGCTAAAATGGGAGGGATTTATAAGGGGATCATCGATCGCGGACATAAATCGGTTGCGCTTATCTGCAAAACACGGAAGGATGCGAAGAAGATTCATACCTATTTGGAGGACTTCGGTCTGTCTGTCCAATTACTCGGCGATCAATCGGGAATCAGTGAACACGGTTTATTGATTGTGCCTAGTCATTTAGCGAAAGGATTGGAATTCGATGCGGTCATTGTCACGGCATTCGACGAACCGTTCCGCGATCATCCAATCGACCGAAAGTTGCTCTACGTAGCAATGACAAGACCAATGCATGAACTGCATATTGTAAGGGAGACAGTGGAATTGCCTAGGTGACAGTCACCACTACAAATCGAAAACTATTCTGAATTATTTTTATGGGAGGTTTGCAATGATAGTTTTTAAACAGTTTTTAGAGATTCCCGAAGATAAAATCATTACTGGGATTTTACAATTACATGAAGTTATTTTCAAAGATTCCAAAACATTAGTGGAGAAAATAAAGGGAAAACCAAAAGTTATAATTAATGTAGCTTTAGATCAATCAACAGTGGTCGGTTATAAAATAGGTTACGAGCTTGACTCAAATACGTATTATAGTTGGTACGGAGCGGTTCATGAAGAATATAGAGGTAGAGGAATCGCATCGATGCTAATGGAACAGCAGCATCATTTAGTAGGAGAATTAGGCTATCAAGTTGTTCAAACAAAGACACGAAATATGTGGCGAAGTATGCTCATCCTTAACATTAAAAATGGTTTTGACATAGTGGAAACATTCAAGGATGATGAAGGGATTCATAGAATTGTGTTGGAGAAAAAATTGGCTATAAACTAAGTGATTGCCAACGGATCATCAAACGAGCGGTAACAGAAATATGAAATCGATTGACGGGATTCGATTGATGAATTCAGTTTCGTTTACTTTACAAAGCTCAGATGCCTGTAACATAACAGGTAGGGTAACTACTTCAATTACATAGACTCCAACAAAAAACAGCCAAATAAGAAAATGGCTGTTTTTTTGTTTCAAGTTCAATTAGTTATACTTTAATTGTTTTACCACCATTTAAATTGATCATTCTGTAACAGTTGGCAAGCGGCTTCCGGTCCGGTTGAACCGGCCGGGTAAGGATATAAAGGCAATGTATTCTCTTGAAACGCTTCTAATATTGGTTGTATCCATTTCCATGATAATTCAACTTCTTTCCAATTGGCAAAAAATGTTGCATTACCGCGTATTGCATCAAACAGAAGAAGTTCATAAGCTTCTGGCTGATCCTCCGACCTGGTGAAGAAATTGATGAAAGCAGGCTCAAACTGTTTATTAGAAGGATTTTTCATATTCACTCTTAAAGAAATACCTTCATTCGGGCTGATTTCGACTATCAATAAGTTTGGAATTATCCCGTCAGTTGGGGGGACGTCTGTTTCTTTTACCTTATTCTTAAACTCGATGACAATCTTGGTGGATTTCGTACCTATCCGTTTTCCAGTACGTATATAAAAGGGAATTCCGCTCCAAGTTGGGTTATCAATATATAACCGAGCTGCAAAATAAGTATCATTCATTGAGGAAGCATCAACCCCAGGCTCCTCTGTATAACCAACGACTGGAGTATCAAAGATTTCCCCTGAATCATATTGACCGCGCACAACGTCTCGTGCTATATCTTCTTTATGGATAGGTCGAAGAGCTTCCATGATGCTAACTTTCTGTTCCCGAATTTCTTCGGCTGTATTTTTTTCTGGAAGATGCAATGCTGTCATCATTACTAATTGAAGAAGGTGATTCTGAACCATATCCCGAATTGAGCCTGCTTGATCGTAATAATCGGCACGTGCCTCTACTCCTACCGTTTCACATGCTGTAATTTGTACATTAGCAATTCGTTTATGATCTAATAAGGATTTAAATACGGGATTTGCAAATTCAATAGTTTCAAGATTTTGGACCATAGGTTTTCCGAGATAGTGATCGATTCTATAAATTTCCTCATCACTGAAAGCGTTGTTCAAACTCGTGTTCAATTGGCGTGCCGACTTTAAGTCGCTTCCAAACGGTTTCTCAACAATAAGTCGTTTCCAACCTTTCGTTTGACTTATTCCACTTGTATTAAGACCTGCTGTAATTACATCAACCAGATTTGGCGCAACCGATAAATAGAAGAAACGATTTTCCGGTAAGCTTAATTCTATTTCTCTATTACGAATAAGTTCATGCAGGTTTTGATAGGAATCATTTTTTGTCGCATCAAATGTACAGTAACGAAATTTAGTTAAAAAATCATCCAATCCAGTAGTTTGAATAGGTCTTCTAGAATATACTTTGAGTGCGCGTTCGACTTTTGATTGAAAATCTTCATGTGAAAAATAGCTTCTTCCTAAACCAATGATAGAGAGGGAATTCGGCAATTTTCCATCGAGATACAAATTATATAAAGCTGGAAATAATTTTCGTTGTGCTAAGTCTCCAGTCGCTCCAAATAAAACAAAGGTCATGTCTTCCAATGACCATTCTGTTTGAAAATCCTTTACCTGATTTTTTACATTTAATTCATCTGAGGGTATGTCGATAGCCATTTTCCGTTTCCTCCAATATAAAAATTAATTTCTTTTTATAAATCTGAATGACAATTGCAACTATTTTAAGTATATCATTAATCAAAGCATCGTCTAAGGCAATAAATGAAATGGAGACTGGTTTTATTAGTACTCTTGATTGAATTGTTGGATAATTAAAGTGATTTTACTAGACTGCTGACTAAAAAACATGCGAGGATAGCTTTATAGATGAACAATAAAAAATAAAGGATGGGTTGATAAAATGAAAATGTATGACGTGACGGGAACTATTCATGAAGGTATGACTGTTTATAAAAACAAACCTGAAAAACAACCAAAATTGAATCGGGTAACGAATGGATATGTAACTGAAACTCGCCTGGAGATTGATGTGCATACAGGGACACATATCGATGCACCCCTTCACATGGTCGTGGACGGCGATACGTTTGAAACAATCTCAATGGAAAACCTTGTGGGACAGTGTAAAGTGCTAGATTTAACAGATGTAGAAAATGGAATTTCAAAAGTAGATTTGGAGAAATTCGACGTTGAAAAGGGTGATTTTGTTTTATTTAAAACCAAAAATTCTTTTGAGGAAGAATTTAATTTCGACTTTATTTACCTTGCACAAGACGGAGCGGAATATCTGTCCCAGATAGGTGTTCGTGGTGTGGGGATAGATACACTTGGAATTGAAAGAAGTCAAGAAGGACACCCAACCCATAAAAGTTTGTTTGCAAACGAAATCATCATTATTGAAGGGCTTCGTTTAAAGGGAATTGAACAAGGGGAATATTTTATGGTAGCTGCACCCCTAAAGTTAACGGGAACTGATGCTTCGCCGGCAAGAGTATTGTTGTTTGAAGGCCTAAGATAATACTCATTAATAATTTATGAACGAACCAAGGAGCCCTCTGACTTCAGTCATGGGAGAAATTGGTTTTTTTATTGTATTAATGCTTTAATACCCTATAAGAATATTAAATGAAAAAGTTGGGGCTCTCCAATAAAACACTGCCAGTCTTATCGCGATGCTCACCACCGAAAACGCGCCTACGCTGGATCATCCCGGGTATAGTGATGGCATCTTATTCATCCATTTAAAGTAGACAATTAAATCTACAGAACACAAAGATCAAGAAGCGTTTCAAAATAGTGAATTGAAACATAGGAACGAGTATGATGTAGCCTCATTTGCAGGTATTTATGGTTTGCAAAAACAAGTTACAAGAGCTCTATTTTCGGTCAGTCTCAAATGAATCAGGAAAAAAATATTGATTGGAAAATGCGACACTTTGTTCACCATCGAACGGAGTCTCGCATTTTTATATTCTGCTGGTTTAAAAACGGAAGATTTTCAGTGGCTTTCATATATAATAGCTTCTTTTTTTCTATTGTATAGGGAGGACGGCTCGTATATAATAAAGTTACTATCCAGAACTTTCGGATAATTCTAGTGATTTGTGTGCGGAAACTTAAACTAATAAGGGGGAACAACAGTGAAAAAAGGAATGCGCTTCTTATCATTAGGACTACTGTTGGCAAGTGTAAGCATGCTATTGTTTGCTTGCGGAACAGCGAAGGATTCCGGTACATCGAATAACTCCGGCTCGTCCGAAGGCACAGATAACAAAAAAACAAAACTAATTGTAGGTACGGATGCAACATATGCACCTATGGAGTTTATGGATGAGAAAGGCGAAATCGTAGGGATTGATATTGATATTGTGAAAGCGATTGCAGAAGCGGCAGGATTCGAGGTTGAATTTAAAAACTATGGTTGGGAGCCTTTATTCCCGGCTCTAGATGGCGGAGAAGTTGATTTCGCCGTTTCATCGATTACAATCACAAAGGAACGTCAAGAATCATTCGATTTCTCAGAACCATATTTCATTGCAAATCAACTGATTCTTGTACCGGAGGATTCAACAGTTACCAAGTTCGAAGATTTGAAAGATAAAAGAGTCTCTGTTCAAATCAATACAACAGGTCATACTGTGACAAAGAAACTTTTAGGGAAAACGAGTTCCAAAATCGTAGCACCAGAATCGATGCCACTGGCAATTAGCGAAATGATCAATGGCAATGCTGATGCAGCAGTAGGGGATAATGCAGTCATTATCGATTACAAAGCGAACAACCCAAATGTAAAAGTGAAGACAGTAGAAGATGACAGCTTCGAAAAAGAGTATTACGGACTGATGGTCAAAAAAGGAAATACAGAAATTCTTGATATGTTGAATGAAGGTATTAAGCTAATAAAAGAAAACGGGAAATTGAAGGAAATCACAGGATTTGATGTTAAGTAATCGTTTTTTATTGTAAAACGGTTCCACAACACCAAATCAGCAAATAGGAGTGATTAAATTGGATTTCCTGGATATACGATTAGATATGATTTGGGATTATCGTGAATTATTCATTCGCGGAATTGGGGTCACGTTAGCACTCACCGCTGCCGGCTACTTAGGGGGCTTTGTATTAGGTTTGTTCGTTGGTATGGGCAAACTATCCAAAAAAAAGTGGATTTACTATCCCTCTAAGTATTATGTCGACTTCTTTCGTGGGACGCCATTATTAGTTCAAATATTATTGATTCACTCAGCGCTTATCCCAGGAATCTTTGGTCATTCTTTAGGTTATTTTGTATCTGGTACATTGGCGCTCGTTTTAAATAGTGCTGCATACAATGCGGAAATTATCCGTGCAGGTATTCAGTCGATTGAAAAAGGGCAAATGGAAGCGGCAAGATCACTCGGAATGACGCAAAATATAGCGATGAAAAATATTATTCTGCCGCAGGCTTTTAGAAGGATGATTCCACCGCTTGGTAATGAACTGATCGCGCTGCTTAAAGATTCGTCATTGGTAACGATCATCGCTGCAAATGATTTATTGTATGCTGGGAAAGTAGTTGCAGGTGCCAGCTTTAGATTTTGGGAGCCCTATCTTACGGTTGCAATTCTTTACTTATGCCTCACTTTTGTTTTCGGTAAAATTATTTCATATGTGGAAAACCGGTTCAGTAATAGTTATATTCCCACACAAAGAAAGAAAATGTTCTCAACTCGGCGTTAGGTAGGAAGGTGATCAAATGATTAAAGTGGAAGGTCTCTATAAGTCTTTTGGAGAGTTAGAGGTTTTAAAAGGAATCGATTATGAAGTGAAGGAAAAAGCGGTCATTTGCGTTATCGGTCCAAGTGGTTCCGGGAAGAGTACATTTTTGCGCTGTATAAATCTGTTGGAAGATATTACGGCTGGTAACGTCTTTATTGATAGTATCAAAGTAAACGATCCAAAAACGGATATCAATGAAATTCGAAAAGATGTAGGAATGGTGTTTCAACAATTTAATCTGTTCCCACATATGAAAGTAATCGATAATATAACAATTTCTCCACGGAAAATCCGTAAAATGAATCCTGCAGACGCAGAACAACTAGCTCACCAATTACTGAAAAAGGTAGGACTGGCTGATAAGGCGAATGCATATCCCGAACAGTTATCGGGCGGCCAAATGCAGCGAGTTGCGATTGCAAGGGCTTTGGCAATGCAGCCCAAAGTCATGTTATTTGATGAACCGACTTCTGCACTTGATCCGGAAATGGTGAAAGAAGTGTTGGATGTTATGAAACAGCTCGCCATTGAAGGGATGACGATGGTCGTTGTGACACATGAAATGGGCTTCGCAAGAGAGATGGGAGATCGTGTGCTATTCATGGACCAAGGGATTCTGGTTGAAGAGGGAACACCTGAACAGGTATTTAATGAACCTAAACATGAACGAACAAAGGCGTTTTTAAGTAAAGTACTATAGTCGAGGTTGATTTTTCCAACAAGCACCAAGGAAAGCAGACGAGCGACTATGTTCGCTATACTGCTTTCCTTTTATGAAGGAAATAATCATTAATCCTCTAGATATGATAAAGTGAATATATATGATGAAAACTAAATGTTTTTTTATGAGGAGGTTTTTATTATAAAACAGTGGACGACGGAAATAGAGATTAATGCGCCAATTGAACAGGTGTGGAAACTTTTTGATGGACCTTTAGAAAATATGCAAAAGATTATGCCGCAAGTCGTAGAGAATACACCTATAACAATAAAAGATGGAATGGTTGGAAGTGTGTATTTACAAAAATATAAAGAAGGTAAGCGAGTTATGGAATATCAAGTAGAAACGTTAGAATATAACAATTCGCCGAATGAAAAAAAGTTGAAGGTCGGTTTTACACTTGCTAATATGTTTGATATTACGGCGTGTTACAAGTTGGTCAAGCTCAATGATCATAAAACTTCTTTAAAGTATACAACGACGAATCGACCATTAAAATGGTTTATGAAATTATTTTTACTGTTTTCCACCGACAAAGTTGTTGTGGAATTTGTACAACGAGTAAAAAAAGTAGCTGAATCGGAAAACTGAAATGTTGGGTATGACCTATTACAAAATATAGTTCAAGTAGACTAACATAATTCCGAGATCAGCTAGGATATGACTAATTATTGGTGCGCTGATTGAATTTAATTTGTATCTAAAGAAGGCCCACATGAGGCCTGCTATAAATACTGGAATAACAGCGATGATATTAAAAGGTAATGCAAAAATTGAATAGAGAGAAACTAAATGATATAGACTATAAAAAAATGATGTAATCATAATCGTTTGAGTCACACCCACTCGTTCTATAAGGCGCTTATACATAAATTCTCTCCAATATAATTCTTCCAAAACCGGGTTAATGAAGATGAGGATAATAATTAACCAGAAAAGCATACTTCCTGTGAAATTCCACTCTATTAAAACTTGTTTCAGTGAGTTAAGATCAAAAATGAAATTATGTAGCAGTGCAACTGCACCGTAAATAGCCCCTAAACAAAAAAGCCCACTAATAAGCCCAACTATAAACGACTGGATATTGAGGTGCTTTTTACGGTCCAATCGTAGACTTTTATTTCTTATGTATAATAATAACGGAACAAATAAAAGCCAACCATAGAATAGGATGAAAGTAATTGGGACACTTTTGAACACTATTAAACCTAAATAGATCATAATCGTAGGGCCTATTAATAAGGTCGTGAGTTTTGTCATAAATCCTCCATGTGTTCTTATTCGTTATAAACAGTCCTCGCTTTCGGATTGCAACAACTGTCAGATTCATTATCAAAAAATTGAATCGACTTTCATTATATCGTAACATGAATTGACAGATTTATTGTGACAAACTGATAGTTATTTCTGTAGGAAATATCGATTACTCGAAATAATTGCTAAGTACTATTTTTATGTTTAACCATCAAATTATGTTTTCCCCCCAAAAAAAGTAACCACCCGAAACGGTGGTTACTTTTTTTGAAATCCTAATATACGAAGACGGCCGTTAACCTTGCACGAATCTCTCTTATCTTTTTGTATTTAACGGTTTGATGTTCGCTTCAATTGCCGCCCGTTTACCTTCCAAAAATGGCGGCAATGCGAGTGATTCGCCTAGTGTTTCAAGTGGCTCGTCTGTCGCGAATCCAGGGCCGTCTGTTGCAAGTTCAAATAAGATACCATTCGGCTCGCGGAAATATAAAGAACGGAAATAGAATCGTTCCACAAATCCGGAGTTTGGCAAGCGTGTACTGTTAATTTTATCAATCCATGCATGCAGTTCCTCTTCGTCATCTACGCGGAAAGCTACGTGGTGAACGCCGCCTACGCCTTGGACTTCCGTAGGTAAATCATTGCGGGGCTCGACAAACACTTCAGCACCTGACCCGCCATCTCCGACTTCCATGACGATGATGTCAGCTTGTCCTTCGACAAGAGCGGGGACTCGGTTCTTCTCCGTAAATCCTAAAATCTGAAGTGCAGCAAGTGTGGGTTCAGGTGTACGGACAGTTAGTCTGACAGGGCCTAGTCCAGTAATCGCGTATTCAACTGGAACCGGACTCTTATCCCATGGAGTTCCAGTTGCAGCGACTGAATTTTTTTCATCGGATACAAGTGTCAATTGCTGACCTTCTGCATCTTCAAAGAAAATCACATTGCGACCGGCAAACTCTGTAATCGGTGCATGTTTAACGTTGAATTCAGTAAAACGTTCAATCCAATACTTTAGCGCATTGTCACTTGCTACACGAAGCGACGAATTGGAAATGCTGCTGACGCCTGCTCTTTTTGGTCCTGCATTAGGAAAGTCGAAGAATGTCAGTTCAGTTCCCGGATTTCCTCTTTCATCACCGTAAAATAAATGATAAGCAGTTGTATCGTCCTGATTTACTGTCTTCTTAACAAGTCTCATACCAAGTACCTCAGTGTAAAACTTAAAGTTATTCGCCGCACTTCCAGTCATCGCAGTTAGATGGTGAATGCCTTTTACGTTCATATTGATCAATCCCCTCATATTGGTAAGTAGTTAAATATTATCTTGAATTCAAGATAACATTACAAGGCATCTTAAACTTTGTCAAGGGATGCGGCTAGCAGTCCAGCAGGAAGGTGAACCTACTTTTACGTAAAGTGACTACTACCGAGCGATAAGAAAGCAAATGAAAAAGAGATTGTTGCAAACATTTCAGTACTCTTTTGGAAGCAGAAACGTTTCGATCGCCTCGTATTTCGGAGACCTCTTTGGGTGTATAGTAAAGAGGGAGAATGAATAGACTGGTACTTCAATCGGCTTGAAGTCTTCTTTTTGAATCGAGAGCTTGTCCGCCGTCTTCCGTTTTTTTGCGATGGTAACGTGGGGAGTGAATCGGTCTGAGATGGGCATATCCAGTTGTTTGGCAACAGTACTTTCAACTTCCTTCTGCAAGGCTGACAATTTTGGAGATTGCCCAACTGATAAATAGACGACTCGGGGACCGGAAGAAGGCCCAAAATAAGATAGTCCATCCATATATATTGAAAATGAAGAATGGGCAGCTGCAACTTCTGCAAGTCTCTTCTTGAGAGTATGTAAATATTGTTCTCCTACGGCACCTACATAAAACAATGTTACATGTAAATCCTCTATATTCGGAATAACTTTATAGGTTTCATCTAGCTCGTATTTCTTCTTGAAATCCTCGACTTGATCTTTGAAAGTCGAGGGGACCTTAATCCCAATAAAATAATGCTGTTGCATTACTGATCCTCCCTTATGAGTCAAATAACTTATTCTCCATTATTGTAGCCTGAAATCACAGGTTCAAGCCAAATCCAGCTCTTCTATGTGAACTACTTTCCATCATAAATATTTTTGTGATTAGATAGCTTAATTTCGAAGAAGTTGATATAATCAATATTATTAGAAAATGCTTTCCGTAATGGATATGATGAAGGGATATCATGTAAGCTGTCTAATTATGCTTATCTTGATATTCCTTTTTAATAAACAAATTAACGGAAATGGTCAAAAACCGGTCTAAAATTAGGAATAAGGAGATGCACACATCATGACTAACCATACAATCACAGTCACATTGAGCGAATCGAAAAAACAAAAACCATTAACCGAACAATTAGAGTTCGGGAGGATTTTTACAGATCATATGTTTGTAGCTGACTATTGCGAAGGACAAGGTTGGACGGATCATCGAATCGTCCCTTATGCGCCTCTTGAAATGGATCCGGCGGCAACTATTTTTCACTATGGCCAGACAATATTTGAAGGACTAAAAGCGTATGTAGGCAAAGATGGACAAGTTCTCCTATTTAGGCCGGAAGAAAATATGCGCCGCATGAACAAATCGAGTGATCGTCTTTGTATGCCGCTATTTGATGAGGAAATTGCACTTGAAGCCTTAAATAAACTTATCCTAGTCGATAAAGATTGGATTCCCGCGACAGAAGGGACATCCCTTTACATAAGACCATTCATGGTTGCAACTGAGCCGTATCTCGGCGTTGCACCATCTAAAAAGTATAAATTTATTATTATTCTCTCGCCGGTTGGATCATATTATAAAGAAGGAATCCACCCTGTTAAAATTCTCGTCGAAAATGAATATGTGCGTGCAGTGACAGGTGGAACAGGTACAGCGAAAACTGCTGGGAATTACGCATCAGGTTTAAGAGCTCAGGAAATTGCAAGTAGGAAAGGGTATTCACAAGTTCTCTGGCTTGATGGGGTAGAACGAAAGTATATAGAAGAAGTCGGAAGCATGAACGTCTTCTTCAAAATTAACGGTGAGGTCATTACACCTGTTTTAAATGGCAGTATTTTGGAAGGAATTACGAGGAAGTCAATCCTTCAATTACTGAGACATTGGGACATTCCGGTTGTTGAACGTAAAATATCTATGGAAGAACTTCGTTCGGCACACCAGGCAGGTAATTTAGAGGAAGCTTTCGGAACAGGAACTGCGGCAGTTGTTTCGCCAATTGGAGAGCTTAATTGGGGCGATGACATAATGGTCGTTAATAATAATGAGACTGGCGAATTGTCTAAGAAACTTTATGAGACATTAACAGGTATTCAAACCGGTAAAGTGGAAGATCCATTCGGTTGGGTAGTTGAAGTCACTGACGCGGTAAAAGTATAACGGTTCTTTCTATAATGCATGAAGAAAAGGGTAGCCCTTCCAAGGTGCTATCCTTTTTCTATAGATAAGAAAGTATAGGGTTTTGAACCTGGAGCAGTGTCTAGCTCCAGCGCTTTTCTTTGTATCCAGTTCGGGAAGTCCTGCATATAGTAGGGAAGCGCCTAGTACTCTTAATAGGCAATTACTAAATGAATAAGGGAAGGGGATTGTGTGGAAAAATCATCGACAAATCACAAAAACTTCATAGATGAAAACAGTAAAGATAAACAGTTGGAACAATTCAGAGTGAATAATGAAGGTACAAGAATGACAACAAATCAAGCGCTGAAAGTTTCGAACGACGAAGAATCATTGAAAGCTGGTGTTCGTGGTCCAACACTAATGGAGGACTTTCATTTTCGTGAAAAAATGACCCATTTTGACAATGAAAGGATTCCAGAGCGGGTTGTACACGCCAGAGGATATGCTGCACACGGGTTTTTCGAATTATATGAATCAATGAAGGAATTTACAAAAGCAGGATTTCTACAGGAGCCCGGAACGAAAACCCCTGTTTTTACGAGATTCTCAAATGTCGTAGGAAACAAAGGATCTGCGGATACAGTAAGGGACGTGCGAGGATTCGCCGTTAAGTTCTATACGGAAGAAGGAAACTATGATCTTGTAGGCAACAATATTCCCGTCTTTTTCATCCAAGATGGAATGAAGTTCCCTGATATTATCCATGCGATCCAACCCGAACCACATAACGAGATGCCGCAAGCTGCCTCTGCCCACGATACGTTTTGGGATTTCATAGCCAACAATCAAGAATCGGCGCATATGGTCATGTGGCTGATGTCAGATCGTGCGATTCCCCGGAGTTGGCGAATGATGGAAGGCTTCGGCGTTCACACATTCCGTTTTGTCAATGCAGAAGGAAAAGCCCATTTTGTGAAGTTTCACTGGAAACCTATCCTTGGTGTACATTCGCTTGTATGGGATGAAGCACAGAAAATTTCAGGAAAAGATCCAGACTTCCACCGACGGGATTTATGGGAATCAATTGAACATGGCAATTTTGCAGAGTATGAACTTGGTGTACAGATGATTGATGAAAAAGATGAATTTATGTTCGATTTCGATATACTAGATGCTACGAAACTTTGGCCGGAAGAAATTGTGCCTGTTAAAATATTTGGCAAGATGACACTTAATCGAAATGTTGACAACGTCTTCGCGGAAACGGAGCAAGTAGCCTTCCACCCGGGGAATGTCGTACCTGGAATTGATTTCACAAATGACCCACTTCTACAAGGTAGATTATTTTCTTATTTAGATACACAACTCATTCGCCTCGGAGGGCCGAATTTCACTGAAATTCCAATCAACCGTGCTGTTTGTCCATTCCATAATAATCAGCGAAATGGCTATAGCCGGCAGAGAATTGATGTTGGTCAAGTAAGTTACCATAAAAACTCGCTTGCGGATAATACGCCGTCGACCTCTACTGCGAAAGAGGGCGGATTCGTCCATTACGCAGAAAAAGTAGAAGGCCGTATCATTCAAGCACGTAGCGATTCCTTCAAAGATTTCTTTTCTCAGGCAAGGCTATTTTGGAACAGTATGTCGCCACCAGAGAAGCAGCATATTACTGATGCTTTCATCTTCGAACTTGGAAAAGTGAATAGCAAAAGTGTAAGACAGCAAGTCGCTGATATGTTGGTTAATATAGATAAAGAACTGGCAGTCCGAGTCGCAGACGGTATAGGGGTGGACCGCCCAACGGGTGAACAAGTGAATGTCAATGCATCTTCGCCGGCACTCAGTCAGGAAAATACGATTAGAGTCCCGTATACATTAAAAGTCGGTGTGCTGATCGGTAACGATTTTAATGGCGCTGAAGTAAAAAAAGTCGTCAAGACGTTAAGGAAATATGGTGTCACAGTGGACATTATCGGTGAAAAACTGGGTAAAGTGAGAGGTGCAGATGGTCTTGCTGTAATCGTGAATGGAACCTTCTTAACGATGGATCCCGTATTATTTGATGCTTTGTACGTCGTCGGAGGTACAGCTGAAAATCAGTCGAAATTTGATTATGATATCGAGTATTTCATAGACGAGGCATTCAAACATTACAAACCGATCGGGATTGCGTCGACGGGCGTACCTTTCTTTGAAGCGTCAAACGCAAAAGCAGGACCCGGTATCGTGTTTGCTAGTGACAATCCCGATTTTGACACTGATTTTGTAAAAGCGATAGCGCAACAACGATTTTGGAACAGAGCAATTTATAAATGAATAGCGTGCATCCAGAGCCGTTCCGACATGCAAGACGGAGCGGTTTTACTTTGTTTATTTTATGGTCTATCTTTATCTAAGATACTTGCGTTTTAGTACTCGTCTAATTAGTCTGAACTCATGTATACTAGTTTACAAAGTAGGAAAGGGATGGTCAGTTGTGATAAAAGCGATTATTTTTGATTTGGATGATACATTGTTATGGGATAAGAAAAGTGTAGAAACTGCATTCAGAAAAACATGTGAACACGCGGCTCAAGTACATAATGTTAATCCAGTTGAGCTTGAAGAAGCTGTAAGAATGGAGGCGAGAATGCTTTACGAATCCTATGATACCTATGAATTTACACAGAAGATTGGCATTAATCCATTCGAAGGCCTTTGGGGAACATTTGAGGACGAAGGAGAATTCTTCATAAAGATGAAAGAAATTGTTCCCAGCTATCGTGAGGAAGCATGGACAAATGGACTTCAGCGAATCGGCATTAATGATGCTGACCTTGGACGCACGTTAGCAGAATTATTCCCACAGGAACGGAGAAAGCATCCCTATCTATATGAAGAAACGTTCAAAGTGCTGGACTGTCTGAAAGATAAATATAAACTCGTTCTATTAACGAATGGTTCACCAAGTTTACAATACACGAAACTTGAAATTACATCTGAACTTGTCCCTTACTTTGACTCAATTGTTATTTCAGGAGCATTCGGAATAGGGAAGCCAGACGCATCCATATTTCAACATGTCCTAACTGAAATCGGCGTGACTGCAGATGAAGCAATGATGGTAGGCGACAATCTAATGACGGATATCTTAGGGGCATCACGTGTAGGAATGCGTTCTGTCTGGATTAATCGGGAGAATAAACTGATGAGTGAAGAAGTTGTACCGACTTATGAAATCAATCATTTAGAAAAAATATATACTATCCTTGAAGAGTTGAACAAGAAACAGGCTGTTCAATAAGTAATTCGTTTAATTTGAAATATGGGGAATTGAGAGGACAAACTACTTGAGTCAATTTATAAAAGAACAATAAGCCTTGAAATCTGAACGAGGTTGATTTACGCTTCAGGCGGACGCTCTCCGCGGGCTTGACTTCAGCCTCCTCGTCGCTTCGCTTCTGCGGGGTCTTCAGCTCAAGCTATTCCCGCTGGAGTCGCCGCCTTCCGCTACAATCAACGAGATTAGCACTTTATTTCTACGAACAATAGAATAAGTAATCCTATAAAATTTCGCGTTTTTATTGGAAAAGGTATTAATGAAATTGACTCACTTAAGTTGAAATAAAGATATCCCCTATAAATTGAGCGAAGGCGCCTTTAAGGGGTAGCGAATTCAATGGAGTTCTTTATTTAAACATGCACAGTTGATTTTTTCTTTTATCACTTCTGCACTATAACTTCCGGGTATCATTTAGTAATCCAATATTTATAGTTTTATTATCTCTGAGCGTTACTAGCACAATTTTGATAGCCTAAAACTTTATTTTTGCTCAAGCGCTATCAATCTATACTAAACCTTTTAAAAAATAAGCCTTGTAAATTTTAATATTAATAATTGCGAATAAAAATGACTTATCAACAGGATAAGTCATTTTTCAATTTTCAGTTCGGTTAATTATTATTTCCAATGATCTTTTGGCTTCATTTCTAACAATCGGTTGATTATCATTTCTTTCGATGTCCATAAGCGTTTGAATAACATTAATGGTGTTAAAACTTTCAAAAGCCCTAACCAATTTCCATCGAGTAATATCATCTTTGTAATTAGTCTTTAAACAAAGTAGAAGTACATCAATAATTTGATTGTCAGAATGTATTTTGTTGTAAAAACACATAAAGCCTATTGCATCAATGACTTCTCTAATTGCAAGAGTATTATCTGTCTTTAGTACATCCAATAAAACTGGTAGAATTTCTTTTTTCATATGAGCTAAAGTTCTAGCGATAATGTCCCTTGGCAAAGGATAACTTTTCTTATTGAAACCATTAGTAGGTAATACTTTTTGTTGATTATTGCCTATCTGGCCTAAATATTCGACCATAATCTTAGCGGATTGAACATTCCCTTTTGAAAGTGCATCACATAATTCGATTTTTGTATAAAGTTTGTTTTCTTGTGTAAGAGTTTGTAGAAACAAATGAATCAGTTCATGATTTAAATCATTTTTCTCTGATAATAACCTTATAGCGATAGTTCTTTTATAAGCTTCTTTTGATTTTATTATTTCTAATAATTCAATCTCTGAGTGATTGTTATAGTGCTGTAAATTTTCAAATGTAATCTTTCCGCGACTTTTTAACTGAGAATCTGAACTTTTCATTTATACCTCCATATATCAATAGGTAAACACTGATAATCTAAGGCTGTTGTATGTGATACAGCCCTTTGACACGCTCTACACCATTCGATTTAATTCGATAATGTCCCAATCCTTTGTTTTGAGCATAGGTAGAAAAAGCCCTCCGAGCATCGGTACAAAGTGTGTTGTCCGATGCTAATTTAGAACCAATAGCCTTATCGAACTGGTTTTTCACAATTCTACTTTTATTAATTCTTTTACCGTCATTTTAAATAATTGGAACTAGTGTTCTTTTTTTATATTATAGAACAGTAATTTTGTTTAATCAAATATCAACATAGTTCTTTAACAAAGCCGAAAAGTAAAATGGATAGGGTCATCAGATGGTATCTGATGACCCTATCCATTTGTTTAATGACTAAAATATTAAACGCAATTAGATCTGTGCTTACAAGTCAATCGCAATAACATCAAAGATATCTTCAAGCTCTTTCATGCGTTCAACGTTAACCTTCTCAACATGATTATCAACTGACAGCATCATGATTGCATTGCCGCCGACAGTTGACCGACCCACTTGCATCGTTGCGATGTTGATGTTTTCGATTGCCAGTAATGTTCCAACTCGCCCAATTGCACCCGGTTGGTCTTTATGTTTAATGAATAGTAAGTGGCCGTCAGGCGTGACATCGACAAGATTATCGTCGACCTTTACAATACGAGCACCTAGACCGTTGAGCAATGTTCCTGCAACGCGTCTAAACCCATTTGTAGTGGACACTTCCACCGTTACTAAATTTGAAAAGCCTTTAGATGTAGAGGTTTTATGCTCATTGATCTTTATACCGATACGGTCTGCCAAAAACTTCGCATTGACATCATTCACATGTGTGCCGAGGTTACGTTTCAATAGCCCTTTCAAGGTGTTGCGAGTCAATGGACGGACATCCGATTCTGCAAGTTGCCCTGAATAGTAAATGTTTACTTCTTCGATAACACCTTCTGCCAAATGGGACAGGAACACGCCCAACTTTTCCACTAGGTCAAAGAAAGGTTCCACTTTCGCTAATGCTTCTTTTGAAACAGAAGGGAGATTAACTGGATTTTGCACAGCGCCGCCGTTTAAGAAGGTGACAACATCGCGGCTAACATCGATTGCAACGCTTTCTTGCGCTTCAATCGTACTTGCACCCAAGTGTGGAGTCGCTATGACTTCGGGAAGAGTCAACAGTTTATGCCCGACAAATGGTTCTGTTTCAAACACGTCGAGTGCAGCTCCTGCAACTTTCTTGGATACAATTGCCTCATACAATGCATCTTCATCGATAATACCGCCGCGCGCACAGTTGATAATTTGAACGCCGTCCTTCATCAAGTCGAACGCCTCTTTATTGATCATATGCTTTGTTTCTTTTAGAAGTGGGGTATGGACGGTAATAAAATCTGCCGCTTTCAATACATCTTCAACAGAACCGGCGGTAATACCCATTTTCTTCGCTTTCTCATCAGTTAGGAAAGGGTCATACGCAATTACATTCATTCGCTGTCCTTTTGCTCTTGCAGCAACTTCTGCCCCGATTCGCCCTAGTCCTACCACACCAAGGGTTTTGTTTTTCAACTCAACGCCAATGAATGATTTACGGTCCCATTGTTGGTTTTTCAAAGAATTGAATGCCTGTGGAATTTTCCGTGCAAGAGCCATAAGCATAGCGATTGTATGTTCAGCAGCGGAGTTCGTATTGCCGTCCGGAGCATTGACGACGATAATACCATGTTCAGTCGCTGCATCCAAATCGATATTATCAACACCTACACCCGCGCGTCCAATAATCTTCAACTTCGTTGCTTTTTCAATGATTTCACGCGTCACTTGTGTTTGACTGCGAACGAGCAGGGCGTCATAGTCTTTGATCCTTTCAGCTAATTGTTCTGGTGAAGAATCTGTTTCAACAACGATGTTCAAACCTTCAGCTTGTCTTAACGGGAAAATACCATCCTCACTTAACGGATCGCTGATTAATATATTAAAAGTCATTTAGACCAACACTCCTTCGTTTAAGTAGACTTGCTGTGCAGCAGCAGTACCTTTACCTAATTCAATCTCTTTGTCGATTTTGAGCAAGCCGATTTCCATCGCACTAATTGTTTGAAGAACATCCGCCGGTGAACAGTACCCCATATGACCAATGCGGAATATCTTACCGCTCAAATGCTGTTGCCCGCCTGCTACAATTAAACCGAATTCTTGCTTAATCACTTTCCTGAAAGCTTCCGCATCGAAGTCTTCCGGTTTTACGGCAGTGACGGTAGGGGAGGCATCTTTGTCACTTGTTAATAAAGGAATTCCTAAAGCCCGAAAAGCAGCGCGCGTCATGTTCATCATTAATGTATGACGTGCATTCACTTGCTCGATGCCTTCGTTCTCGATAAGCTGAAGTACCTGTTCCAAGCCAAATAACAGAGATAACGCAGGCGTAAAAGGAGTTGTATCTTTTAACAAATTGTCGCGGTATCTAACTAAATCTAGATAGTAGCGTGGCTGTGGATTGTTCTCGATAATTGTCCATGCGCGTTCACTTGCTGCAATAAATGCGAGTCCCGCAGGTAGCATGAATGCTTTTTGAGAACCTGTTACTAAGACGTCGATTCCCCAATCATCCATTTTAGTCTCAACACCGCCGATACAGGAAACGCCATCTACGATGAGTAAGGCTTCTGACACTTCACGGACCGCGTGTGCCAGCTCCTTAACAGGATTCAATACGCCCGTTGATGTCTCGCAATATGTAGAAAATACAGCTTTGATTTCAGGATGATTTTGTAAAAAGCGTTTAATCTGCAATGGATCCAGTGCTTGTCCCCATTCGACATCTATGCTATGAACCTTGATATTGCAAGCTTCACAAATCGTTGTAAAACGCTCGCCGAAGGCACCTGTTACAACGACCAAAACTTCATCGCCAGGATTCACAATATTGACTACGGCAGCTTCCAAACCAGCTGTTCCGCTGCCTGTTAAAATAACAACATCTTGTGTCGTACCGAAACTTCGTTGCAGACCCGGCGCGATATTTCTAAGCATATTCGATGTCTCTTGTCCGCGGTGGCCGATCATTGGTTGACTCATGGCCCGTTGTACACTTGGCGGTATCGGGCTTGGACCTGGAATACGGAGTAGCATTTGATCTTGTAACATCTTCATTCTCCTCTCGATTTTAAAAAATAAAAAAAGCCTTCCGCCCCTTACAAATAAATGTAAGGGGCGAAAAGCTGAAATACTCACGCGGTACCACCCTTTTTACTGTCAAAAAAGATAGACAGTCTTGGTTAGCATGCTTAACGGGCATGTGTCGGATAAACCTACTAAAAGTTTCAGTTTATCTATTCCAGAGTGCTAATTTACTGCGAAATCACTGATTTGCACCACCCATCAGCTCTCTTGAGATTTCGATAAATAAAGTGTGTCTCCATCAAAATAGTTAGATTCGTTATGGAATTAGAACTAATCATAACAAATGAAAAACGAATGTCAAGTATATTTTTAGTGGGAATCAGGTTTTTCGGAGTCCAATTGGTAGAAGAATCTAGGGAGGAACGTTATCCTTTCTTATGAGAACAAAATAAGGAGGATTAGATTTGGCTAGTGATAAAATAAAGAAATTCAACTCAATTCCATTTTCAGTTTTAGACCTATCACCCATAAATGAAGGCAGCAACGCAGGAGAATCTTTTAAAAATAGTGCGAATTTGGCACAGCATGTTGAAAAATTAGGATTCAACCGCTACTGGCTAGCTGAACATCATAATATGCCGGGCATTGGAAGTTCAGCAACTTCAGTACTAATCGGTCATATTGCTGGAGCAACAAAACGGATTCGTGTAGGATCGGGCGGTATCATGTTGCCGAATCATGCACCTCTTGTTATCGCTGAGCAGTTTGGAACACTCGAATCAATTTATCCGGGAAGAATCGATTTGGGATTAGGCCGTGCACCCGGATCGGATCAAGCAACAGCCTATGCACTACGCCGCACATTGCAAAGCAGCGGAGATGATTTTCCGGAACAGTTAGCTGAATTACAAGCCTATTTTGAACCGAACAGTTCTGCTCGTGTTCGCGCCTTTCCCGGTGAAGGACTCGATATTCCAATCTGGCTCCTTGGTTCGAGCGGTTTCAGTGCACAACTGGCAGCACAGAAAGGGTTGCCATTTTCCTTTGCAAGTCATTTTGCGCCTGCCTATACTTTGCCTGCCATGCAGCTGTATCACCAAAACTTTAAGCCTTCCAAATATCTTAAAGAGCCGTATGCAATGCTAGGTATCAATGTCATCGCAGCGGAGACGGATGAAAAAGCACAATGGATGGCAACTTCCCAACAATTGCAATTCCTCGGCATAACAACAGGCATGCCTTCTCAGTTAAAGCCACCTGTCGATAATATGGATGAAATTTGGTCGTCGCATCAACGGGCATCTATTGAGAAAACACTCGATCCACGAACAACAATTGTCGGTAGCCCTGAAACGGTCAAACGGAAGCTCGAAAGTTTTATTCAAGAAACCAAAACAAATGAACTAATTATCAATTCTCAAATTTTTAATCAGGAAGACCGTTTGCGTTCTTATGAAATAATTGCAGAAATGATGGATTGAATAGATTGAAAACCATAACCTGGAAAACGGGTTGTGGTTTTTTTATATGTATAGTTTAAATTCAGAAGAGTCATTCAAATCAATTGAATGTATGGTAAAATATAGCTGATAGATGTTTATTTAGGGGGAGTTATAGTGAGCAATATGACAAAGATTGAAACAGTTATCGAAAATTTTCATGGAACAGATGTTGTAGATCCATATCGCTGGCTTGAAAATTCGGACGTTGAAGAAGTGAAAAATTGGGTAGACGATCAAAATGAAAAGACTAAAAACTATTTAGCAACGTACCCGGAACGGGAAATAGTAAAAGAGAAATTAACGAAGTCCTGGAATTACCCAAAGTATTCTGTACCGCAAAAAGAAGGCAACTATATTTATTTTCATAAAAATGATGGATTGCAAAATCAGGCTGTTTTCTATCGGACGCAAGACTTGAAGTCTACTGATTTAGAAGTCATTATTGATCCGAATACGTTGAATGAAGAAGGGACCGCTGCGATTACGAATCTTGCGTTTACGAAAGATGGGGACCGCCTGGCTTACGGTGTTTCCTTCAACGGAAGTGACTGGCAGGAAATACGGATTCGTAATTTGCAGACAGGCAAGGATGAGTCCGAGGTTATCAAATGGTGCAAGTTCAGTAGCATTGCATGGAATGAGGAAGGAAGCGGGTTTTATTATAATCGATTCCCTGAACCGGGTACTGTAGATCCTGAAGAGGAGAGTAACTATAACCGTGTGTATTGGCATACTGTCGGCACGGTCCAAGAGGAAGATGTTCTAATCTATGAAGACGCTACGGACAAAGAGTTATCCTTCAATCCGATAATGTCTGATGATTATCGTTATTTGATATTATCAGTATGGAAAGGAACAGAAAATAAAAGTCGTATTTACTATCGTGATGAACAATCTGAAGCGGGATTCGTTCATTTATTGGCAGATGATGATGGTGAATATTCATTTATAGGAAATGAAGGGAAGCTCTTTTATTTCACGACAAATTATGGGGCCTCGAAGGAAAAAATTATTGCTGTTCATTTGGATAGACCAGGGAAAGAACATTGGATTGATATTATTCCCGAACAGGAAGATGTTCTTTCATTCGCAAAAATCTTTAACAAACAGTTTGTCGTTTGCTATTTGCATAATGCTCATTATAAGTTGAGTATGTATGATTTGGAAGGACAGTTTCAAAAAGAAGTGTCACTCCCAGATTACATTTCGATTTCTGAATTGACTGGCAAGAAAACCGCGTCTACGATGTTTATTGGCTATACCTCATACTTAGTGCCGGTAACCATCGCACACTATGATTTTGAAAAAGATGAACTGGAAACTGTATTTAATTCATCGGAGTTATTTGAAACGGCAGGATATCAGACTACTCAAGTATTTTATTCATCAAAAGACGGAACGCGTATTCCAATGTTCCTGACACACCGGAAAGGGTTGGAATTGACAAGAGAAAATCCTGTTCTTTTGTATGGCTATGGCGGTTTTAATGTCAGCTTGACTCCAGCATTTTCTCCATCACAACGCATGTGGATTGAAGCTGGCGGTGTGTATGCGGTTGCGAATTTGCGTGGCGGTGGGGAATTCGGCGAAGAATGGTACAAAGCGGGGACTTTAGGACACAAGCAGAATGTCTTTGACGACTTTATTGCGGCGGCAGAGTGGCTGATCAAACAAAACTATACGAACAGCAAGAAACTTGCCATTATGGGCGGAAGTAATGGCGGATTGCTCGTCGCGACATGCGTTACCCAGCGGCCTGATCTATACGGGGCGGCACTTTGCCTCGTTCCTGTCACTGATATGCTGCGCTATCATAAATTTACGGTCGGGCGCTATTGGGTGACCGATTACGGAAATGCTGAAACAAACAAGGAACATTTCGAGTTTATGTACAAGTATTCGCCGCTTCATAATGTCAAAAAAGGGGTCGAATATCCACCGACACTTGTGACGACAGCTGATACGGATGACCGTGTGGTTCCATGGCACGCGATGAAATTTGCTGCGACGTTACAGGCGGAACAACAAGGAAATAATCCAATCCTTCTGCGGGTGGAAAAGAATGCCGGACACGGACTGGGTAAACCGACTGTGAAAATCATTGAAGAACAGACGGATATGTATTCGTTCTTGTTTAAAACATTGGGGGTTGAAGTTTAACTTGGAATAGCACCGATCTAATTGTAGCGGGTTCTTTTGATGGGGACGAAAAAACTGAAAGGAAAGATCATAGACCTATTCGCAAGAGCGGATAGGTCCCATTTTGGTTAGGGGATAGCTATTCCGGTGAATTAGTACAATGAACGAATTTTGAACGTTGATAGGAGAGTATTAAAAATGGGAATAAGAAATTCGGCAAAAGCAATTGTAGTTAAAGAGGGAAAGTTATTAACGATAAAAATGCATGAAAATGGTGGAACGTATTATATTCTTCCAGGTGGTGGTCAAGAACATGGTGAAAATCTTCATCAAGCATTAGAAAGAGAGTGCAAAGAAGAGTTAGGTGCGGAAGTTGAAATTAGAGAGTTGCTATTTGTACGTGAATACATTGGAAAAAATCATGAACTAGCTGCCTATCATTCTCATGCACATCAAACTGAATTTATGTTTATATGTAATGTCAATCAAGATCTATTTAATAACGGAACGAGTCCAGACGAGGGTCAAATAGGGACAGAATGGTTACCGATTAACGAGTTGTTGGAATATGAATTATTTCCCAGAGCTTTACGAACTCATATAATTTCTTATTTTGAAAGTGGAAAGGCTGCAACTTATGTCGGTGATATTAATTAAATCCTTCCAAGTATTTCATGTGAGAAAATAGCTAATCAACAGCAGTGCTTGAAGAAGGGATGGTGAAAAAAGGGATTTAGTGGGTGTTAGCAAGTTTGAGAATAATCAAAGGAAGTGTTAATCATCGAAGCAAATAATGAAATTTTGAAATTGAATAAGGAAAGTTGGGAGAAATCAGCAGAACGTTTTTTTGGAAGAACGGCTCTTCCAGAATATGGACCCTTTTCTGCTAATGAAGAACATCTAAACTTATTTGGTGATATTTCAAACCAAAAGGTATTAGATATAGGGTGTGGTAGTGGGCATTCATTACAATACATGGGTGACCGAGGAGCAAAGGAACTATGGGGTTTAGACCTAACAACAAAACAAATAGAAACAGCTACTAAATTGTTGTCAAATCAACAAGTCAACGTATCATTATTCGAGTCTCCAATGGAGGAAAACCCAGGATTACCAAACTGTTACTTTGATATTGCTTATTCAATTTATGCATTAGGATGGACAGTTGATTTACAGCGTACATTGTCAAATATCCATAACTATTTAAAACCAGGCGGTATTTTTATATTTAGTTGGGAACATCCTATTCACGATCGTTTGACTTATGAACAGTCATCGTTTACTTTCAATAAATCTTATACTACAGAAGGACCAGAATACAACGAAGCATGGCATAATGATGTTGTAATATTTCATCGGAAATTAAGTACATATATAAATACGCTAATTGAAGCCGGTTTCACAATTGAAAAGATAGTAGATGATGTCGTGATACCTGATAACAGCATTTCAGATAATCCCACGGGATGGTACACAACTCAAAAAGCTCAATTAGTGCCTGCAACATTTATAATAAAAGTAACGAAAAATGGATAAGGAAATTAGTTAGGTTTAGATAAAGAATCCCATTAAAATGGCTTTGAAATCAGTGAAAAGCATCGGTGATCACACCCATGCTTTTCACTGATTTCATTTTTGCTTATCTTGTCGTTCCCAAAGTCTAAGCGAAGGATATGGATCGAAAGCCCATTCTGTCCGCCCGTTATATTTGTACATTCCATAGTGCAGATGGGGAGGGAATCGGCCCGATGTTCCTTCTTTTCCATACCCTGAGCTGCCAACTGAACCGATGATGGTTCTTGGTTCAACGATATCGCCTTCTTTGATATCTTTATTAAAATAGGCTAAATGGGCAAAATAGTGGTACGTATTATGCGTATCGCGAATACCCACCCGCCAACCTCCAAATTCATTCCATCCCATTATTTCAATTACTCCGTAAGATGTGGCTCGAACGGGAGTGCCATACCCTGCGAATAAATCGGTCCCTTCATGAATCCTTCTGCCACCCCATCCTCTACTTGCACCCCATGTTCCTTTATAACTATAATTGTAATTCGTTGGAACAGGAAAGGCATGTTCGTCCAAGTCCAATGTTTCGAAGTGTTTATACAGTTTTGCAATCGTCATAATTTGTGTAACCGTTTCTTCGCGCTTATAGTAATCCAATAAAGCTAATTTGAAATCTTCTTCAGCCTGTCCGTATTCGCTTAAATAAGTTGCAATGGTGTAAAGGATATCTTCTGGGTTATTTGAATCAGCAAAACCATCGTCATTGCCATCAAGTCCATACCCGCCAAAGTAGGCAATCGATTCGGCAGATGTATCCTGTTTATTGGGATTAAGAGCACCCACCCAATAATCCGGTAAAAACTGAATAGCGACGGGACCATCTTTCTTTGGTATATCAGTTCGAACCTGTTGGATATTGCGTTCAAACTGATCAACGGCGGCTAAATGATACCATGGGACAGTTACGTTCTCAAACTGTAAATAATAATGCATTCGTTCATCTAAAATCTTTTCTTTAGTTGGCTCCTCTTTTGCTGACACTACACCCAAGAACAGCAGTGATAACGCGATTACATATGTCGGTAAAATAACCCAGTGACGCACAAAAAAACCTCCTTTTAATACGTCTAGATAGAATTCCCCAAATGGATTGATTCATAATTGAACTAGTTCTAAAAACAATTCCGAGTTGTTTCCAATTTGACTTGGTGACTGTCACCTTTAAGTACACAATTGAGTATATAAATTGCTTTTCTACACATAATACTTTTGAAATGCATAAAAAATGTGAAGAAAAGAGGAGATTGAATTTGGGCATATTAAATGGAAACCCGAAAGATGAACCATTACATTACGGGGAAGTTATAGGAGCATGGGCATTCATTGGTGCGAATAACGGATTAATCAGTGCTTATGAGGCATTTGTCAATCATGCAGGTGACAAGGATCTCATCGAACTTTTGGAAGAGGCAGTAAAAATGATGCAATCGGAAAACAAACAACTTGAAAAAGTTTTAAAAGAGAATGGATTAGCATTGCCACCGTCATTACCGGAACGCCCTAAAGCGAAAGCGGAGGATATACCTGTCGGCGCGCGTTTTATGGATCCGGAAATCAGTGGAGCCGTTTCAATTAATGTCGGACAAGGCCTTGTGTCATGCAGTGAAGTAATGGGACAATGTCTGCGGGAAGATGTTGCAATGATGTTTAGTAAATTCCATGCAGATAGAATGCTGTTTGGCTTTAAATTACTGAATTTGAACAAAGCAAAAGGTTGGATTATACCACCGCCGCTTCATAAAAACTCCCCAAGTTAATAAAGAAGTGAAAAGGATCTTGTCATTAATAAACTGTACCCTATAAGATGGACACTTTGAAAAAGTCCCTCTTATAGGGTATTTTTATTTATAAATGAAAAAAAGATGGTGGGTGGAATCAAATGACTAAACTATTATTTTCTAAAAAAGAACAGGAACAACTAAAATGTAATCCAAATGTGAAGGCAGTTAGTGAAAAAGCCATCACATATACAGACGAATTTAAACGTCATTTTATTGCGGAAAATGAAAAAGGTAGATTACCACGAGAGATATTTGAGGAGGCCGGTCTGAATGTTGAACTAATCGGCAATGAACGTGTCAAGTCCGCTGGTAAGCGTTGGCGTGCTGCTTATCATAAAGATGGTGTAGAAGGTTTACAAGATACGCGCAAAACCAATTCAGGTCGTCAACTAGAGCGCGAATTAACGCTAGAAGAGAAGATTGCCCGTTTAGAAGCGAAAAACCAATTGTTACGTGCAGAAAACGAATTACTAAAAAAGCTCGATCAACTCGAAAGGCAGATGTTGAAGAAGAAATAAAAATCGTAACGGAACTTAAATTTGAATTAATCAACCAAACGATTAAAAAGTATAAATTGAAGCGTATGGTCAGCTATCTATGTGATGTAATGGGCGTATCTCGTTCGGGTTACTATAATTATTTCACGGAAGAATCTGTGCAAAAGCGCGCAATTCAAGAACAAGCGGATGAAATCGTAAAGGACATCATTTTAAAGGCGTATCGTTTCCGTGGACGTAAAAAAGGGGCGTGCCAAATTAAAATGACGCTTCAAAATCAATATGGTATTACGTATAACTTAAAGCGTATTCGCCGCATTATGAAGAAATTCAATATAATTTGTCCAATTCGCAAAGCCAATCCAGCAAGACGTATGGCCAAAGCAACAAAAGAACACCGCACGTGTCCAAACGAATTACAGCGCAACTTCAAGCAAGGTATAGCAGGAAAAGTGCTGTTAACGGATATCACGTATTTAACGTATAGAGGCGGGAAACGTGCTTATTTATCGACGGTTAAGGACGCAGAGACGAACGAGATTTTAGCATATGAAGTATCTTCTTCATTACATTTAGAGATTGCGCTCAATACGCTCCATCAACTGAAGAAACACCGCCATTTAACAGAAGATGCCTTTATTCATTCAGATCAAGGATTCCATTATACAAATCCACAATTCCAAGCATTAGTGAAGAGAATGGGATTAAGCCAATCGATGTCACGTCGAGGGAACTGTTGGGATAATGCCCCACAGGAATCATTCTTCGGTCATTTTAAGGATGAAACAACTATTAAAGACTGTGAAACGTTAGAAGAAGTAAAACGAGAAATTAAGAGTTATATGACTTATTACAACCATTATCGAG
>DYWT01000091.1 GCA_020742515.1 Sporosarcina psychrophila | reverse complement strand
GATGAATTCAATGCAGTTTCACAAGAATCTTGAACAACACCGATGATAAAGCCTACACCAACCACTTGCATGGCAATATCGTTTGGCACTCCAAATAGACTACACGCTAGTGGAATCAGTAAAAGTGATCCGCCTGCAACGCCTGATGCACCTGCTGCCGAGACAGCCGCTACAACAGAAAGCAGGAGTGCAGTCACAAAGTCAACTTCAATTCCAAGCGTATGGACTGTTGCAAGAGTTAGTACAGCAATTGTAACGGCTGCACCAGCCATATTAATGGTAGCTCCTAGAGGAATTGACACTGCATACGTATCCTCGTCTAAGCCAAGTTCTTCGCATAATTTCATATTTACTGGAATATTTGCGGCTGAACTGCGTGTAAAGAATGCCGTGATACCACTGTCTTTTAAAACCTTGAAAACAATTGGATAAGGATTTCTGCGTATATAGACATACACGATTAACGGATTCACTACAAGTGCGATAAACAACATACATCCAACCAAAATTACAACTAATCTACCGTATACAAGTAAAGCAGAAAGGCCAGTTGTTACAATAGCATCAAAAACAAGTCCCATAATACCAATCGGTGCTAGGTTGATCACCCATTGCACGACTTTAGTGATGGCATCTGAAAAATTACCTAACACGTCTTTCGTATTTTGATTGGCATTTTTCAATGCAAGCCCAAGAACAACTGCCCACATTAAAATACCTAAATAGTTAGCATTTAGTAACGCATTAACCGGATTTGAAACTACGTTAAAGAGTAATGTTTCAAGAACCTCAACAATACCTTCTGGAGGAGTAAGGCCTTCTACTCCTGTTGTCAACGTTAGTGTAACAGGGAACATAAAGCTCACAGCGACAGCGACAGCCCCTGCTAAAAGTGTACCAATCCCATAAAGGACAAGAATCGTTTTCATATTCGTTTTCGTACCGCTTTTATGCACAGAAATTGCGTGCATCACTAAAAATAATACTAAAACTGGTGCCACTGCCTTTAATGCACCGACAAACAAAGAACCGAAAATAGAGACCCAACTTGCAGCAGTAGGAAGCGTTAAAGCTAAAATAAGACCGACAATAATCCCGATAACTATCCTTTTTACTAGACTTATTTGATTCCATTTAACAAACAAATTTTTCATTACTCGACCCCCTTATAGTTTTCTTAAAACTTGTTTGATAAAAATGTATAGTCACTTCTCCCCAGTAAGGCAGCAAGTACTTATTTCACCTCCTCAAGTAGACTAATAATTTATTTCAACACGGGCTTTCAGAGTTGCGCAATGATATTTTATATCAGAATATTTATAATTTTTTTGAAAGTCATCCATATGTTAATTAAGTGCTTGGAGATAGGTACCTAGTAAAAAAGCTACAATTACTGTATGAACTTCAGTATATGACAACTCACTAAAAGTTATTTACATACACAAAGAAGCCAACCAAGGATTGACATGGTTGACTTCTGCAAATATTTTATGCAGTTGTAGTGTATTACCAGAATCGTGCGCTGTAGAAGCGGTAGAAAGACTCTGAATGCTACACCTGATTTCTGTTGATCGGCAGTCGGATTGTAAGTATGAACCAATTCCCATTCAGTTCAGCATCCATGTTTCCATTCATTTTTTCAACTATTTTTTTCGAGAGATAAAGGCCTAACCCACTTGCTTCGGTATTCGTTCTACTCGAGACTTCCGTATAGAAACGCGTGAATACTTTTTCGACCGCCACTTTACTATCTGATTTAATATCATTTTTTATGACAAACACCAGATAGTCTCCTTCATTCCCATAGTTGATGACCGCTTTACTTTTGGCATAGCGAAGTATATTTTGAGCGATATTTTGGAGAACACGTATCAGCATGAACTTGTCAGCAATGATGTAACCGTCATGCATTTCTTCAGGAAATTGGAGTTCGATTTTCTGTTCTTCAAATTGTTCATAAAAAGATAAGAAGATTTCTTCGACTACGATAGAAAGGAAAATTGAAGATAAAGCCATTTCTTTTTGGTTCGTTTCAATACGTGCCAAGTCATAGAAATGGTCGGTCATTTCTATCAAACGATTGACGGACTGTTCGATAATCTTTACATAGTGCGCCCTCTTCGTTTCATCTGTAGCCCCATGTAAGAGTTGTACATAGCCGTTAATGGACGTAAGTGGTGTCCGTAAATCATGAGAGAGCCCTGCGATTGATAACTTCACATTCTCTTCCATCTGTTTCGCTTGACGATTTTTCTCTTCAAACGCGTCAATCATTTGATTCAATTCATCGACTAATTGCATGATTTCCTTCTGTCGAAAATCAAAAGATAGCCGGCTGCCAAAACTAGCACGAGTTGGAACCTCCTTGACTACCCGCTTCAATTTCCGCAGTTCCCGCTTTACAAAATAAATATAAAGAAGAAGCACGAATGTCAAGAAAGCAAACAACAATGCCCACATAACACTCACGCCCCTTCCGTCAATCAAATTTGAAGCCTATGCCCCATATTGTCTTAATGTAGTTTGTCCCATCTGCATTGAGCTTATTTCTTAAATTACTAATATGCATATTAATCGTTTTGTCACCATCAAAGTATGGTTCATTCCAAACACTCTCGTAAATATTAGCGCGACTGAATACCTTCTTTGGATTCTCTAGGAACAGCAGGAGGATGGCGTATTCACGCCCCGTTAAATGGAGAGTTTGATCATTGATCGTTACTTCGCGCGTATCTACATCCATGCGAATATCCTTGTAATGGATTTCTTTCATATCGCTGAATGAACCCTTTTTGGCATGACGCAATTGGATGTTGATCCTTACAAGCAGCTCCTTTACATCAAATGGTTTTGTGATGTAATCATCCGCCCCATTCGTCAAAAGTTCCAATTTCGAATGTTGGTCATTTTTTGCTGAGATCACCATGACCGGAACCGTTGAATTCAGCCGAATTTCCTGAAGGAATTCTTCTCCGTCCATCCCTGGAAGCATCAAATCCAAGAGGACCACTTCCACCTGATTTTGATCGAACAACATTTTCCCTTCCGTCCCTGAGTAAGCACTTAATGTATCAAATCCGTTTAGGGTCAATGTTTCCTTGATTAGTGAATGAATCGCCATATCATCTTCAATTATTAATATTGTTGCCATAGCTATCGACCTACTTTATGTCTGATCGTGTAAATAAAAAGATTCCTACAGCTGATGATAGCACAATCGTAACAAGGCTGACTAAAACCATCTCAGGAAATTGAGCCACACTCGCTGGTTGTGCAAAATCCCAATAAAATAAAAACGTTTGCGAAAACCAGTTTGTAACTGGCTTAAAATGTTCTGTGTGTTGGAAAACTCCAGGTAGAAATCCTGTTGCAATTGTATAAAGAAAACTCCAAATCAATGAGATACCACTATGTTTTGTTAGAAAGCTAATCATCACATAGATAGATACTGTTGCCAATATTAATAAATAGAGCGTACTGAAAGTTTTTAATGCATAACTAAAATAATTGTCAATCTCCGCGATGCCACCGAAGCCGAAGCCGATTGTATAGCTGATCATACCTATGATAGTCATCCCAATGACACCGACGAAGGAAAGCAATGCAGCTATGACTAATTTAGATAAATAATAATGCGTGCGGCTCCGCCCTAAAGACAATGCATTACGAACTGTTCCATTTTGGAATTCTTCCCCAATAAGAAAACTAATAAAAGCGCTTAATACAAGCACAATAGTGAATCCATTCTTTTTAATCATTAAGATAGCTGTCGATCCATTTATAACTGTCTCAATGATTTGGACAAGCTCTTTTCCATTATGTACCTCAATTTGAATATTTACGACTTGCATGATCGGCAGTAAGAATAAAATACCGAGGACAATCCATAATTTTTTACTGCGAAACAATTTTATTTTTTCAGCTGCTAACAGATTAAGCATGAGGCATCCCTCCTGTTAATTGTAAGAAATAATCTTCGAGTTTTTGTCTGGATGTACCAATTCGTGAAACGTTCACATCCGCTAAGACCAAAGCGCGATTAATAGCAGCAACGTCGTCCAACTGTTCATAGATATTAATTTCGGTTTTGTTAATCACTTCATAATCCTTGATTTCCAGTTGATCGAGTATGACGACTGCTTGTTGCACGTCGGTCGTTTCCAATTCAATGTATTGACGGGTTTCACGCGCCAGTTCTTCCTTTGAAAGTTCACTAATTATTTTTCCATTATGCAAAATACCGTAGTGGGTCGCTATCTGTGAAAGCTCATCCAACAAGTGACTTGAAAGTAAGACGGTGATTCCACGCTCTGTTACGAGTCGTTGAATGATTTCACGCATTTCAACAATACCTGACGGATCCAGACCGTTTGTTGGCTCGTCCAGAATCAGGAACTCAGGGTTTGTCACAAGTGTCGAAGCGATGGCTAATCGTTGGCGCATGCCTAAGGAAAAGTTTTTCGCTTTCTTTTTGCCTGTATGACTCAGGTTCATTAAATGAAGCAACTCATCAATATGACGTTCACTGACACCCCCATTTGCCGCTTGGACTTGCAGATTCTGGCGGGCCGTCAATTCTGGATAAAGTGCCGGCGTTTCAATGGATTGCCCCATTTTTCTCCTTGCTTGCTGCAATCCCTTCATGCCAGTTTCTCCAAACAGCTCGATGTCCCCTTCGTCAATCGTGATCAACCCCATAATCGTGCGCATGAATGTCGATTTCCCCGCGCCATTCTCTCCGATCAAACCGTAAATCATCCCGCGTTTAATGTCGATTGATACATTGTCGAGCACCTTGAGTTTCCCATATATCTTTGATACATTCGTCGTTTTAAGTATTGTTTCCGACATATACGATCATCCTTTCATTGCTGATAGGTATAGAATAAGTGGCGAGTATAAATAGTTTGACCGGAAAAGTATAAAGAAAGTGTAAAGAAGAATGAGAGGTGAAGAGATGAGATGGATATTCGGCATTTTTGTCATTAGCATGCCGAATTAATCGATGTGGGCATATGTCTATGGTGTTTTCATCGTTCTGGCCTTTTCTTTCCTTTGAAGGATACGGGAACCTGAAAGGACAGACATCACCCAACAGTAATTTTTTGTTGTTTGAATCCACTGCCAAGGATTACATCGACGGTCTTTCCATTGGGTTCATTCTGCTTTTATTGTTGTTGTTCGCCTTTCCATTTTATGAATCAACATTGAAGATCAAAACGCTGTTTGAAAGGTTCTGATAATAGAGGGTAGGGACTGTCGATAAAATCGATATATTCATTCGTGCCCTTCGGACAAATAAATCAGCTACTAATCTCATAACACGAATGATTTAAGACAAAGGAAAAACGCCACAGCAAATTATTTTCACTGTGGCGTTTTATATATAATTAATTGTCGGCAATCTGAATATAAAAGGCATCCATACTAATACCAGAGACTCATATACATCTTTAATTCAAGTTATTCGAAGATATAAGATTCAGTGTAGGAGAAAAACTTTTCAAACTACTAATTCCCTGTAATGCTAGTTATTAACTCCAACTATTATCTTTACTTATTTCCTCGAACCATTCCATTGCAACATCATCCGCTGTCTTAACAGGGTCATCAGAATAAACTAGTTCGTATTTATATTCTGCTTTCAGGCTATTTTCTTCTATATTATATATTAATTTCATTTCTGTTGGTATTTCCCTATTATATTCCTTGCATAAATTTATTACACTTTTAATATCCATATTCAAAATTTTAACAACACCACTCTGCCTTTGAACAGATACATCATAGTTATTTTCTCCACTAGATAACATATCATTTAATTTGTGACGTTCTACTACCTTACCATTAATATTATAAAAATAATCACTTGATACAATTCCTTCTTCAAAAGAACAATAAATATATATTTTTTCAGCCCTTTCTTCTACATACTCTAAGCAAATTGATACCATATCTGTTTGTATCTCACTAAAATAGTCTTCAAATATTTTACTCATCATTAAGAATCTCCTTTCTAATTCAAAATATCACGTTCAGAATACTTTCCGTCTATTTCATATTGTATATTAAATTCAGATGGTCTCGGACTATCACCTTCATATTTAACTTTAACCTGTTTCTTATTATCACGTGCTTTTGCCCGTTGATTTTCAATTTTCTTATACTGACTTAAATTAACATTTGAGGATTATGAAATTAAGTTATTCAATTCAGGCGAGCCTCCAAACCTCTCCCCAGCCAAATGTCCTGCATGATCTCCTTTTACTTTACCTGGCGTATTTGGATCATGAGGCAATCTCGCCTACCTCTTTGTTAATTGTAAATTGTCTGTTTCAAATTTAGATATTCTCCCTAAATTATCTGTCTCATAAATATAATCAAACTCTCCTGCTTTATAGTTAACATTCGGCTTTATTTTACCCTTTTCATTAATATGACTGCCATCTTTTATTACTTGCTTCTTAGCCTCACTAACTTCCTTACCACCTTTACCCGTACCCTTACCAGTAACATTTTCAACTTTCTTAGGACTTATCCACTTCACAATTGAAGACTTCCTAACAAGTCTAATACCCGCGTTACCCGCTTTTATCGCTGTCCCAAAAGGGGTAATCGAGGCCATGGACAGTCCCTTGGCCACGTAGGAACTATCGGGATCCGTGATTGTTTTTAAGTCATCCAGGATTAAGAAGTTAGCTACTCCCAACCCGGCTTTATC
>DYWT01000090.1 GCA_020742515.1 Sporosarcina psychrophila | reverse complement strand
CAGGCTGATATTGTAATAGATGATTTAATTGAATTAAAAACAATATTACCCACATTAAATCTGTAGCTATTCTGTTCTTCAATTAGTGGGAGCGATTGTTGGACAAAGTTGTTCCAGAATAATTTCAAGGGAGAGAATCATGGACAGGATCTTAGATGAGATAGCCAATTGGATAAACAATAAAGATCAAAAAGTAATGATTGGAATTTCAGGTCATGGTGCTTCTGGAAAGACAACATTTGCAAATAAACTTGTAAATCTTCTGGAACAAAAAGACATTAATTTTATTAATACTGACCCATATATTATTGGCTCAAATCTGAGGAAGTACACTGTATTAGATTATGAATATAACAACGAAGAACATCATTATAAAATGACAGCATGCCATCCTACTGCTCATAATTTGTCTGCTTTAGAGAGAGACATCAACATGATTAGGGATGGTTTAGATTTTTATACAATTGGCACGCATTATAGGGAGAGCACGCTAATTTCTTCCCAAAACAAAGTGAATATTGTAGAGGGCATGAGTATTGCATTTATAAATCCAATGTTATTTGATTTGACGATTTATTTATATACTGATGGAGAAACCGAGTTAAATAGAAGAGGAATTCGAGACGTTTCTGAAAGAGGAATAGATATTCATTATTTAAGACAATCTCATGAAGAGCGTAGAATTCAATATGATTTATTCATGCATCCCTATCATCGGAATTTTGATGTTGTATTAAAAAATTCTAATGAAGAGTTTTTTCTGGAAAAAGATGATCTTAAATAATAACTTGGTTTTTTAGAAAATGTCTTTAATAGTTACAATTCAATAAATGGGTGCTTTTCTTGAGTGAAATTCAGCGCTCCTTCTTCATATAAGGGCCAATTAACGATATAAGAGCACGGCTTTTTTTTTTAAGAGATCCCTATTATTAAGGGTATATATCAACAATCGGAAGGAGGGCATTAAATGAGTAACACTACAAAGGACATTTATAATAAGTTAGCTAATACATATCAAAACGATGTGGATGAGGGGAGTCCATATAACGCTTTTTATGAACGACCAGCTATGATAGCTGCTTTGCCTCCCCAATTAAAAGGAAAAAAGGTGCTTGATGCCGGTTGTTCTGCTGGATGGTATTCTTCTCAATTATTGCAGCAAGGTGCAGAAGTTACTGGTATAGACGTAAGCCCCGAAATGGTAAAAGCGGCGAAGCACCGTTTAGGGGAAAAAGCGACATTCCTTTGTCATGATCTTCGAGAAACTCTTCCATTTAGGGATGATTCCTTTGATGTGATTGTAAGCTCACTTACACTTCATTATCTAAAGGATTGGAGTTATACATTTCAAGAATTCAACCGCATTCTAAAAGCAGGCGGAACCTTTTTATTTTCAGTTCATCACCCATTTATGGACTATACAAGACACGATTGTGAAGACTACTTTAACACCCAATTCTTATCAGAAACCTGGAACAAACCTACTATTACAATTGAAGTCAGCTTTTACAGAAGGCCTATGCAAAGCATCGTAAATGAAACCACTAACTTTTTCAATATCGCTAAGCTGATTGAACCCCAACCGTCAGAAAAGCTGAAAGAAGTGAATGAAAAATCGTATCACTATCTTATGACCAGCCCTCATTTCCTTATAGTAAAAGCTACGTCAAAAAAGTTTATGGAAATCAAGAGTTGAGTTAAGTCAGGCAAAGAATAGAGCACTGTCTTGATAACAGTATCCAACCATTTTGTGTAGAGTTTTAGATCCTATGGAAATTAGTAATAACGGTATTGCTTACTAAAATTACGCAGTTAGTTGAACAAGACGATTACGATGATCTTCCACAATCGGGCCATATTGTTGGAGAGAGATTCGAATATCAATATTTTTTTGGGGGGATACGATTGTTAAAGGTATCATTAGTTCCACATAATAAAATCTATGCAAAATCAATGTCATCACTTTCGTCAGAACCACAAGTGAAAGAGGCATTGGGACTTACCAATGACCAAACTTCACTTGAAGGAACTATTGATTTTATTGAGTTTATTTTGGAACAAGAAAGACTAGGAAAGCAATATTCAAGAGTTATCCTTGATGAAAACGGAAATTTAATTGGGGTAATAACACTGAAAGACATTGATGACATCAATAGTACGTGTCATATTGGTACTTGGATAGGGCATCACTATTGGGGGAAAGGTTATAACGCATTAGCCAAATCAGAAATTCTATATATCGCCTTTACAGTATTGGATTTAGAATATGTATTCGCAGGAGCAAAATTATCAAATATCCGTTCTCAAAAGGCTCAGGAAAATCTGCCTTATATTAGAATCGGTGTACAGTCAGAGTTTCCAGAGGAACATAGGAAATTAGAATCGCAAGTGAATTCACCCTGCATTTTAAATGTAATAGAGAGAGAAATGTTTTTGAAGTGGTATTCAGACAACAAATAATTACTCTCACACAATCGGACTGCCCGAAAGGATACCATATAAAGCAAATGGGCCAGTTTATGGTATAACACCGTTAAAGAAAATTGGATAGCTATTATAAATTCTAAAAGGATGTGTAAAAATGGACACAATCTTAGAATTGCAAAATGTAACCAAATCATTCAAAAACAAACTCGTCCTGGAGAGGGTGTCCCTCTCGATTCCATCGAACCAGGTTACGGCTATCATCGGAAAAAATGGGTCGGGGAAAAGTACCTTATTGAAAATAATTGGCGGATTAACGAAGCCGGATAGCGGGCAAGTCCTTTTGCGGAACGGAGAGTCTGTCAGGATTGGATACGTACCTGAGGTGATCCCTGCGGTGATTCCCTTTACGCCGGTAGAGTATTTGACACATATGGGAGCAATTCGGGGGCTACCAAAGGAGTGGCTGCAGCAGCGAATTAACACCTTGCTGGAAATGTTTCATATGGAAGACGACGGGAACACTCGGATCGTTCATTTTTCAAAAGGGATGAAACAAAAGGTAATGATCATGCAGGCGATGCTGGAGGAAACAGATCTTCTAATCATGGACGAGCCGATTTCGGGCCTCGACCCAAAAGCACAAACCGAATTGGAAGACTTATTAATACTCATGAAGGAGAGAAAGATTAGCGTCATTTTAACCTGTCACGAGACCAAGCTATTGGAAAAGGTCGTGGACCAAATACTTGCCATTCATCAAGGCCAAATCACCCAGACGAGTAGCCAACAAGCACAAGTAAAGTTCATGAACAGGCTTGTGTTTGAACTGTCGAACACTGTATCAATCGGTCCGTTAAGGGACAAAGTGATCATCCAGAAAGAGACGGAAATCGGTTCGGGAAGAAGGGTGATCGAGTTGAATGTCAGACAAGAACAAACGAATAAAGTTGTAAAAGAATTTCTAGATTTAGGGGCTTCGATCAAGCTTTTAGCGCCTTTACATAATAAAGAAACGGAATTTTTCCAACAGTTTTAAAAGAGGAGGTGAAACGCAATAATGAAGGGTTTGATTCACTACCAATTTGCTACATATATTCGAACACATAAGTACGTCCCCCCGGTTTCAGTCTTTATCATGATGCTCGTTATCAATTACACCTACACGCCTAATCCAATTCTGGACAGCTACTCGTTTACTTCGCTCATGCTGTTTTTTTTGATGGGCTGGGTCACGATCACTATCCTACACGCAGAGGATGAGGGGCAAAAACAAATAACAATTATGCACGCCAAAAATAAAGGAACGTATTACCTAAGCCTCGTGCTAAATTGTGCCTTGTCCGGGCTGATTCTGAGCATTGTAGCTGTGGCGTATCCTGTCGTTATTCATGCGTTTAAGCCTGAGTTACATAGTGTACATATTGTGATTGGGCTTTTGGCTCATTTTAGTCTTGCCATCCTTTCAATTGCGCTGTCCTTATTTTTCACGAGGGAACTCGTAAAAAGCAATGTCAACTCCTGGTGGGGCGTTATCAGTATTTTGATTGTTTCCTTGGTTATAGCAGTATTGAAAGCGGAGATTCTAAAATTTAAGCTATTGAACTGGATTCTACCACCTTTGCATTACTCTTTGGAAATTATGAGTGTAGGCGATCAGATTACCTCCATTCCGGCAGAGGTTTTTGCGCAGTTTACCTGGATCCTTGTCTACAGCATTGTATTGATTGTATTTTTTTTAGCCATCGTCCAAACAAAGTGGATACGTTAAATTGGGAATGGCGATAGAAATTAGAAAAATGATCTTGCTTTAATAAAGAGGGAAATACTCGGTATATTGGACACAAGCATATTAAAGTATATTTCATTTGTGATTCCAGAATAAGAGCCAGATAGTCGATGAAAAAAGGGAATTGGACGGCTCATATTGAAAGTTAAAGTTATGCAAGTAGAGAGGAAGGAAATATACATTTGGGGAACGGGGAGATTTTAATGTTTACTGTTAAAACGCGAACAGTTAAAGGGTATAAGGGGTTCGATATTCCTTTTAAAATGCTGGGCAAAAGTGAAGGTTCCAAAAACTTGGCAATAATTCTACCAGGTGCGGGATATACCACACAGGCACCACTTCTTCATTACTCAACAGGGGTGTTTTTACATAAATCGTTTGATGTTTTACAAGTTAATTATCAGTACAATAACAAAACCTATGATGATTTCACAATGGAAGAAATAAGTGAGGCTATAAAATTTGATGTAAAGACTGTTCTTGATGATGTTTTAAGCAGCAAAACATATGAGAATTACTATCTGATTGGAAAATCACTAGGGACAATTGCTATGAGCTCTGAATTGAAAAGAGAATGCTTAAAAAACGCGAAAGCCATTTGGATGACTCCTTTACTACAAAGGGAAGATGTTTTGAGTGCAATGGTAAGAAGTGAAAATAAAAGTCTGTGCATAATTGGAGATAAAGACTCTTGTTACATTGAAGAAAGATATTCTAGAGTTCTAGAAAACCCAAATATGACATCTAAGCTAATTCCGAATGTCAATCATAGTTTAGAATATGATGATAACGCTGTGAAATCTATTGATGTATTGAAGAGTGTGATAGCCGAGATTGATCAATTTTAAGAAGTAGTTTTTTGCTTTTATTGGTAGATTTTACTGCAAATCGGGCGCAATTGTGATTTAATCTTCTTTACTCGATTCAGCTGCCTCAAAGGCAATCATATTAAACAGACAGTCCATTAGCTGAATAGTAAGGGGGGGATATATGTTGAATCTATCGACCATTTTAAGCGCAATAGCAAGTGGATTACTCATTTAAATGCTGCTTTTAAAAATATACTTCTAACTATAATTGTATTACTTCTCTTCCATTTAAAGATTTTCTTTGACATT
The DNA here is from genome assembly GCA_020742515.1 of Sporosarcina psychrophila. Classification (GTDB taxonomy): domain Bacteria; phylum Bacillota; class Bacilli; order Bacillales_A; family Planococcaceae; genus Sporosarcina; species Sporosarcina psychrophila_B. The sequence continues at coordinate 5,298 of DYWT01000090.1, read as the reverse complement.
CCAAGGACGATCTTGCGAAATAATTTCTTGAATCATAGAGAAGGAAAGGGATGCATTTCAATATGACAACAAACTATAAAGAGACGTTTGACCGCTTTTCTTTCTACTTTTTAGCAATTTTAATTACTCCCATACTCTTTGGAGTTTTATTAGCAATTTATTCGATTTTATCTTTCCAAGATTCTTGGAGTTTTGGTCCAACCGTCTTGGTAGTGGCGCTTTATTCGTTTCCGTTCTTTGCTTTTGGGGCATTTCCTGTTTCATTGTACCTCGATTTTTCTGCCCGAACCAAAAACTATCCGAATTGGGTAAAGGTACTTTTATATGCAGGTTTCGGTGGCTTGGCGGGTCTTGTTGGGAGCGTTGTTCTATATGATCTGTTTTCAATAATCTTCATGTTCATTTTCGGTATGGTTGGTGGTGGCATTCATTTTTCCGTATTGGTACTAATAAAAAAGTTTATCAAGTAGCAGCTCTTCTTGCGCTTTATCAGGACATCCTTTTTGATGGCATAGTTTCTAAACCTCCACAGTCGGGCTCAATTCCGAAATAAAAGGGAAGATGTTCGTCAAGCGTTTCCAAACGATCGAATTGCGTCTTGGATTACGAAAATGGATCATATTGCGGAAGATTATAATTAGAAAAAAATAAACTAAACGAGGGGAGAGAATTATGGTTTACTTACATGGTTTTTCATTTCCAAATGAGGGAATGGAGTTTGACTTTATCATGAAAATAAAAAGAACGTGCTATGACTCATTTTATCCATTCAAAATTTTATCAAGAAATGATTTTGAGACGATTGTTTTTGAGCCAGTGACGATTCTATATGGCGGAAATGGTTCAGGAAAAAGTACTGCATTAAACGTGATTGCAGAAAAAATAGGAATCAAACGTGATTCTATCTATAATAAATCTAATTTCTATCCTGATTATGTAAATATGTGTGAGATGCAGCTTAAAGCAGACATTCCAAAAAATAGCAGAATTATTACTAGTGATGATGTATTTGACTATATGTTGAATATCCGGAACCTCAACGAGGGAATTGACCAAAAACGGGAAGAAATTTTTGAAGAATATTTGGATGCGAAGTATTCCCATTTTCAAATGAAATCTATGGCAGATTATGAGCAGTTAAAAAAAGTTAACACAGCCAGAAGTAAAACACAATCTCGTTTTGTGAGAAATGAATTGATAGATAATGTGAGGGAATATTCGAATGGAGAAAGTGCATTCCTGTATTTCACTGAAAAAATTGCAGATAATGGACTTTATATTTTGGATGAGCCGGAAAACAGTCTTTCTCCAAAACGCCAGATGGAACTCGTGAAATTTATTGAAGACTCTGCCCGTTTTTTTGGCTGTCAGTTTATTATATCAACACATTCTCCATTTCTGTTATCCATGAAAGAAGCAAAAATTTATAATCTTGATGAAAACCCTGTTAAGGTGCGACGCTGGACTGAATTAGAAAACGTCCGTACATACTATGAATTTTTCGAAAAACATAAAAACATGTTTTGAGATTGTAAGGATTATAGCAATAAATGAATTCCCACATCATTGAATATTGATTTTGGTAGGTTTTACTGGAAATCGGGCGCGATTATTGATTAGATTACCATAGGTGATGGGACAGTCTTAAATGTAATCATATATATTGTTTGGTGATGCTTAGTAAGGTAAATGAAAATCGTGAAAGAATGGACTTAGGAGGTACGGCTAATATAAATAAAATTAAAACAATAGTAATTTGTACGTCTATCGTGCTTATAATTCTGTTTGGTATTACTTTTTTCGAATATATATTTTTAAGATTACTCGGGTTTCAATATAATTCATTGGGTGCTTTAGTATTTTTCTTTGTTATGTATGTATTCCTTGAAATACCTCTCTCATTCATTACAAATGCGATACCAAAATCTTTAAAATCTGTCGGTATCATTCAATCAAGTAAGGGATGGTTATCATTTTTTTTGAATACGGGTCTTACTTTTGCGTTGATTCAATTACTCGATACCTTCATGGTTAATATTGCGATTACTTGGCAAGGTTCACTCATATTTGCATTGATTTCTGGACTTATCGGTTTGAAATTAAAAGAGAAAGATGAAGAACCCCCGGTAATTGATAGCGAAGAATTTAAGGATATAGGAAATAGATTTAACTTTAAGAAATAAGCTATCTAAGGCCAGGCTTGTGAAAAGTTACACTTAAGGAACGGGAGCTTTCGTTAAACAAGTAGTTGCTTATAAAGGTAGCTTTTTCTAAATGAACTAACGAGGGGGAGATATTATGTTTATTGTTAATGTAGAAGGTGCAATTTACAAAAATGAAAAATGGTTGTTAATCAGACGGAGTGAAAAAGAAGAACACGCTGGAGGTCTACTGTCTCTTGTAGGTGGAAAAGTAGAAGAAGAAGGAACCTCATCAGACATTTTAGAAAGGACACTAAAAAGAGAAATCACTGAAGAAGTGGGTATAGAGGTTTCAAATCTTCGGTATGTTAATAGCTCATCATTTGTTACTGATTCAGGCATAAATGTGGTTGACATTGTTTTTCTTTGCGACCATGAATCAGGCGTAGCATTTGCTAAGAGTCCTGATGAAGTTGACGACGTTATTTGGATGACTACCCAGCAAATTCTAAGTAATTCTAATTTACCTATTTATTTAAAGGAAAATATTAAACTTGCTGAAAAACTGGTAAACAATAATACAGTAGTTATTTCGTAGTAAGCTTGTTCAACTAACCTCCCGTTAATTGAACAAGTTAAATGAAATTAAATATGCTAATAGATACTTATTATAAGGAAGTGCGGAATGAATAAAAATTTTGCTGTTTTATTGCTATTAGCTTTATTTTTGTTTTTTACCGAAACAATTTATGCTAATGAACTTACAACACCATCTGGAATTTCATTATCCGATGTAGAACGGTTCGTAGACGATTATGTAAATGAATATATTGGTGAAACAACTGCGGGTGCGAGCATTGTTATTTTGAAAGATAATAAAGTTGTTTTATCAAAAGGATATGGTTATGGGGATATTGAAAACCAAATTAAAATAAATCCGAATACTGCTGTTTTTGAATGGGGTTCAGTTAGTAAATTGTTTGTATGGGTGTCGGTCATGCAATTAGTCGAACAAGGAAAAATCGATTTAGATGAAGATATAAACAGCTATTTACCACAAGGATTTTTAACAAAATTAACATATGATGACCCGATCACTATGTTGGATTTGATGAATCACACTGCAGGATTTGAGGAAAATATTTTTGACACGGGATATGCTACCGAATCCCCTGTGAAATCTTTAGAAGAAGGATTGAAAATTGCTGAGCCAAACCAAGTATATCGTCCAGGTAAAGTCGTTGCTTATTCTAATTATTCAACTTCTCTAGCTGCATATATAGTTCAATTAATTACAGAACAAGACTTTAATGAATATGTTGATGAACATATATTTCAAAAGTTAGGTATTTTAGATTCAACTGCATATTTGTCTTTAGGGAGAAATGAGCAGATAACAAAAAACAAAGTAAATGGATATGAGCTTATTGAAAAAGGAAGTTTCAAACTATCGACACCGTATTATATGTCCATGTATCCTAGCGGTGGAATAAATGGAACAGCTCAAGATTTAGCTAAGTTTGCAATGGCACTTATGCCACAATCCGATAATGAAAACGTTTTGTTTGAGGATGAAAATACGCTAGTTACAATGCTTTCGCAAAGTTATGCTATTAATAAAAATGTCCCTGGTATCGCACATGGTTTTTGGGAGTATGATGGAAAGTTTAAAGGATTAACACATGGTGGAAATACAGTTTCCTTTTCAAGTAATTTTCATATCGTCCCTGAAGAAAACTTTGCAGTAATAATAGTAACGAATCAAGCTTCAGAGTATGATATTTCCTATGGACTGACGAAGGAATTGGTTGGAGAAAAAGAGATAGATGAAGGGAAATTGGCGGACTTACCAAACTCACAAATAACAGAAGGAAAGTACCTAACTACTCGCAGAATGAATAGTGGATTCTTAAATTTGTATTACTATTTACAACCACTTACAGTGAAATCACTAAATGCGAATGAAATTGAAGTAAGTTTGGCAGGTATGAAAGCTAATTACGTCCAAACATCTCCAAATGTTTATAAAATGACAAAGGGTAGTACTATGTTTATTCCTACAAATGTTCTTTACTTTTCTATAAAGGATGGTGAAGTTAAACAAATTTCTACATCGATTTCAGATTACCTCCCTTTCGATAAAAGTATATCTTGGTTATCAATAAGTGCTGTATTATTCATTTATTGCTTAGTATACTTTAGTGCTGCCCCATTCGTTTTAATTGTAATCAGTATTTTGAATTGGAGAAGAAAAAAGCCTTCTATAAAAATAAAAAAATGGGTTTACCTATTAAATGTTGTTGGTACAGCATTTATCGTAAATATTATTTTATTAGCAATTAGGATGTTGAGTAATAGTGATCGAGGATATTTTGAAGTCTTCCCACATATAGTTGCTAATTATGTTTTAACTATTGCAAGTCTGGTTTTTATTATTTTTATTCTAGTTAATTGGAAAAAGGCAACTTTAATGAAATTACAGAGGGCTATTTATCTTCTATCGATCGTTACTATTGTTATATTAATCTTTTTACTTATAACATGGCAGTTTTATTCTTAAGTAATGCCCAGAATTAATTATAGCGTCACTTTTTTAACTGCGTGAAGAATTTCACTTAAACTAACGGGTACTTTAAGTTAAACAAGTAGCTGCTTGTAAAGATAGCTTTTTCTAAATGAACTAACGAGGGGGGGCATTTAGAAATGAATTTTGATTTATTCAAACCAAGCGATTTACTTAATATTGGAACTTCTATACGTGTCAAACGTATTAAAGAAAAGGGACAATTTAGTTAAAAACAAAAGGGGTTAGGTATATGAGTGACCGATTTGAACTAAGTTTAAAAAACAAGGTAGTTAGAATGTGGTTGATTATTATGGTGCCAACTTTGATAGCAGAAATATTAATACTGCAATTTACTGAAATTCCAGTATTCACCTTAATACCTTGGGTAATCTTTTTCATTTGGCTTTATTTTTATAAGAGGAAACAGAAGAAAGAGCATTCCATTACCTAGTGGTTTTAATCTAAAAGGATTGGTTAGTTCCTGCCTTTTAAACACTGAAGTGTACATTTTTGAATTATAAAAATACGATTTGAGATTATTTTTCATTTGTTACTGATTCAGGCGAAGCATTTGCTAATTTTCTATCTTGC
>DYWT01000089.1 GCA_020742515.1 Sporosarcina psychrophila | reverse complement strand
CTCCAATCATTCCGCTCGACTTGCATGTATTAGGCATGCCGCCAGCGTTAGTCCTGAGCCAGGATCAAACTCTCCATAATAGAAGAAAATGAATAGCTCATTTCTTGCTGACTTGGGAGGAATCAAGTTCCTCCCCTGAATCCGAAGATTCAGTTGTGTTTCTTTTCATCCGACATAAGTCGGCTTACTTAGAAACGTTTTGCTCAAGTGCACGTGGCACTCTCGCTGTATTTCATTGACGTTTTGCTGTTCAGTTTTCAAGGTTCATTTAGTAGAGAAGAAGTAAATCGCTTCCCTCTTTTCAGTTACTGTTTTTTTCAGCAGCAACTCTTATATCTTATCACGCCGCATTCTCTGTGTCAACAACTAATTTCTTTTTCTTTTTCGTTGTTTGTTTCTTACAAGAAGTGCAACGTTTTCTATCATAACATCTCTCTCAGAAGGAGTCAACAACTAATTGACTTTCTTTTTCGTTGTTGTTTCTCGCTCCCTGAGGACATGTATTAATATACTACAAGACCTTATAAAAAATCAAGCCTTTTTTGAAAAGAATTTTCTCCGCAGTTTATTTCCATCAATTACAAAGAGTAGAATCCCCGCTATTACAATCATTCCGCCTGCTACTTGGGACATCGATAGCGTTTCACCGAAGACATAGAAAGCCAAAATAGCTGCTCCCACGGGTTCAAAAAGAATACCGATGGATATGACGTTAGTGCTAACCCACTTGAGCGCCCAATTGAAAAGTGTATGCCCAAACAGATTCGGGATAAGGGCAAGCATTATAAACCAGAACCAATCAGCCCCCGGATAAGGACCGAATGACTCCCCTTTGAGCAGAACGTAAAAGAACAACACGATTGTGCTTATCGAGTAAACAACAAACGTATACGTTATAAGAGAAAGACGTTTACGCACATCTTGTCCGAATAATAGATAGGTTGTTATAAGTGCACAAGCAATCAGGGCCAACATATCTCCATAGAAAGCAGTGCCACTCAACTTGAAATCTCCCCAGCTAATAATTACACTACCTGCTACAGCAATCAGGGCCGATAATATTGTTTTGAACGATAGCCTTTCTTTAAAGAAGAAGTATGTTCCCGCAAAAGCAAATATCGGTTGCAAAGTAACAAGCACAGTTGAACTAGCAACTGATGTGTAATTTAACGATTCAAACCATAGGATGAAGTGAAACGCCAAAAATACTCCTGCAATTGCTGAGAAGACCCAATCTTTTTTGCTAAGCGTAAATACTTCCTTCCTATACTTCATAAGAAAGAGCGGCAGCATGATCAAGATCGAGAAGAACATTCTATAAAACGCGATCACTCCTGCGTCCGCTGTAGCGAGTTTCACAAAAATTGCGGAAAGCGCTACGGATATTACTCCTATAATGATTGGTATGTACGGGTGAATTGGGGGTTTTTCCATTTCTAACACATCTCTTTCAAAGGGAATCAGGTTACATTTATAGTATTTAAGGTAATAGATAGTTGTAAGTATAACATGGTTAATCATAGAGGACATTAAGAGGGGGAACGAATGTGACATGGATTGCAAATGAAGCGATGTATCCTGAAGTACTAATTAAAATCACACTCGCTTTAGTTTTAAGTTTAGTTATTGGGGTAGAAAGGGAAATAAAGAAGAAACCGATCGGCTTAAAAACGAGTGCTGTTATTGCCACGTTTAGCTGCCTCCTGACCGTTGTCTCTATAGAGTCGGCTTACCTCGTTCCTTCACGCACCGATATTAACGTTACGATGGATCCACTCCGCCTTGCTGCCCAAATTGTCAGCGGCATCGGTTTCCTCGGAGCGGGGGCTATTTTGCGCAGAGGGAATGATAGTATTACCGGGCTGACGACGGCAGCAATGATTTGGGGAGCGGCAAGTATCGGTATTGCTGTGGGTGCAGGATTTTATATTGAAGCTGCGTTTGCTGTAATAGCAGTGATGTTTGTCATCGAAGTCATTGCACCTGCACTTGACAAATTCGGACCAAAACGACTGCGTACAAAAGAAGCTTCCTTCATTGTAGTGTTATCGGATAAGTCAAAGATTGAAGATCTAATTGCTTATTTGAAGACAGAAAGCATGACAATTGAGAATTTGCGCATTCGCCAGATTGTATCAAGAGAACTTCAAGTGCAACATGAACTTGATTTTCGGATCTCAGCACTCCCTAAGAGACATACATCTAATTTGTATATCGAATTATCGGCACTTCCTTATATCGAATCGGTCGAAATTGAAATATTTCCCTAATGGAGGAGTATTATGAGAGACATGCTAAAACTTTTAAAAGAAGGCAACAAACCTTCATTACTTGCGGCCGCTGTAAACACAGTCATTGCAATTTTAAAGGCCGCCGCATTTTTCTTCACCGGAAATGTTGCCATGTTTGCAGAAATGATGCACTCATTTGGCGATGCAGCAAATCAGTTTTTTGTTTTCATTGGTTCCGCGCTGTCGAAAAAAGCACCTACGCCGAAATATCCTAATGGATTTGGCCGTGTCGTTAACTTAGTTTGTCTCGGAGCTGTCATCATCGTTGGAATCATGTCTTATGAAGCTATTATAGGCGGGTGGCATCATATCCTGAATCCAGCCGAGTCGGGCGGTATGAGAAATTTAATTATCAACCTCTCGGTACTTGGTATTGGTATCATTCTTGAATTCACTGTTCTTTATAAGGCAGGGAAGGAAATTCTGCATGAAACAGGGATTGATAAAGGAGGATTCGCCCCCATTACAATCGGGTTCCGCAATCTTAGTCGCGCTAAGCCTGCGACCAAACTAGTATTCATGGAAGACTTTGTTGCAACATTGGGTGGTCTCCTTGCATTTATCGCTGTTCTATTAGCCCATTTCCTCGGCTTACTCGTAGCAGAAGGAATTGCGTCCATTATGATCGGGATGATGATGTTTTATGTTGTCGGTAAAGTCTTCCTCGAAAATGCACGAGGTGCTATCGGAGAAACCGATGAGGAAATGCTCAATCATATTGCACAACTTATCGCAGAAGACCCCGACGTAAAAGATATCCAACGCGTTGAAGTTATCAAAGAAGGGGAATTCCTTCACGTAGAAATTGTGGCAGAGGTTGATCCGTCCCATACAGTCGCTTATGTTGATGATGTTCGAGACCGACTTATGGAAGTTGTCCTCAATCAAAAAGGAGTACGAGATGTCCTTATCTCTTTCGATGAAGATGACGGTGTTTCGACATGGAAAAGGTCTAAATCACCCGACACCGCTAAGCAGGTCAGGTCAAAACTGCCCGAATGAGAACAAAAACACTTACACCTTAGATAATGGAGGGATGGCTTATGATCCGATTCCTCCAGCACTAAAATCTCGAGGTGAAACAACACCTTTCACAGGTTATCCACAGCGTGAGATTTTATTATTCCTAAACAAAAAAGTCATGCCGGCAAAATCCGGCATGACTTTTTTAAATTTCTTTCTCTTATAATGAAGCTTTTAAAATTGACAGTACATCCTCTTTATCAAGACTACTGAACTTGCCAAGCTTTCCGTTGGCTGTTGCTTTTTCTGCCATTAATTCAAGTTTCAAGTCATTAATTTCATAGTCGGCAAGTGTCTTCGGTGCTCCTATGGATGTCCAGAATGAACTAAGACGCTCGATCCCCTCCAAAGCAACCTCTTCTTCCGTCTTCCCTTCCGGTAGTACACCAAATACATTTACAGCAAGTTTGGCAAACCGAGTTGGATTCACTTTAACATTATAACGCATCCAATGCGGGAAGAGGATCGCAAGTCCGCCTGCATGCGGGATATCATAAACTGCGGATACAGCGTGCTCAATATCATGAGTCGCCCAGTCACCCTGATAACCCATTTGAAGGAAACCGTTCAATGCAATTGTACCAGCAAACAGAATCGTTTCCCGTAATTCATAATTATTCAGATCTTCAACGAGCCTCGGACCATTTTCCATTATCGCACGCAATACACCTTCACACATCTCTTCTTGTACTGGAGTATTCTTTGCATTATTAAAGTATTGCTCAAAAATGTGAGACATCATATCAACAATTCCGTAAATCGTCTGATCTTTAGGTACAGATAATGTATAGGTTGGATCAAGGATAGAAAATTTCGAAAAATTGAGTGGACCGCCCCATCCATATTTTTCTTCCGTCTCTTCATTAGTAATAACAGATCCCGCGTTCATTTCTGAACCTGTTGCCGCTATTGTCAAAACAGTACCAAAAGGAAGTGCGTCTTTGGCAAAAACTTTCTTTGTGACAAGATCCCATGCATCGCCGTCGTATTTTGCTGCTGATGCGATGAGTTTTACACAGTCGATAACAGATCCGCCACCAACCGCTAAGATAAAGTCGATACCTTCCTCTTTACAAATCTCTGCACCTTTTCGTGCAGTTGAAACGCGAGGATTTGGTTCAACACCTGAAAGCTCATACACCTCCATACCATTAACATGTAAAAGCGTCATTACTTCATCGTACAGCCCATTTCGCTTAATGCTGCCGCCCCCGTAAACGACAAGCACTTTTTTGCCGTAATTCGCTAATTCTTGAGGTATATTTTGAAGTTGACCTTTTCCGAAAATAAGCTTAACTGGATTATGGAATACAAATTCATTCATTATATTTTGCCTCCTTCTATTCTTTTTATTATCCGTAACAACAATTCATTTTGCAATATTAAGAGCATACGTATGAATAAATATCTCTAGGGCATAGTAATTTTAGGTGGTGTTGCTAAATGGGAAAAGTGCATAAATTAGCCTTGGCACTCACAATTATCGGTGCTCTCAATTGGGGAGTAGCAGGAATATTTCGTTTCGATGTAGTTGCACAATTCGCCGGTGGCTCTGCTGAACCGCTTGCACGATTTATTTACCTTGTCATAGGGATTTCGGGTTTACTCACTCTGAACTTGTTATTCGACCATCGACGTGATCGCGATGCCGTCATTGTTCCAGTTCCTGAAAAAGGATAAAAGGCATCTCCCGTATACACCGGGAGATGCCTTTTACTGTTTACTCATAAGACAATATGAGTTTTCATTTAATAAAGTGTCTAAGCTTCAGATACCAGACGCTTTTCTAATTACGCCCAACCACGGAATCGTGAAGCTTCTGCTGTTTTGCGAACACCAATCATATATGCCGCTAGGCGCATGTCGATATTACGAGTTTCTGCAGTTGTATAGACGTTATCAAATGCATCAACCATTTTTTTCGTCATTTTTTCGCGTACTTCCTCTTCAGTCCAGTAGTAACCCATGTTGTTTTGGACCCATTCGAAGTAAGAAACTGTTACGCCGCCTGCACTTGCAAGGACATCTGGTACAAGAAGAATTCCACGCTCTGAAAGAATTCTTGTCCCTTCAGTAGTTGTTGGACCATTCGCTGCTTCAACAACAATTTTAGCTTTGATATTATGTGCATTTTTCTCAGTAATCTGGTTTTCAATTGCTGCTGGCACAAGAATATCACATTCAAGTTCAAGCAATTCTTCATTTGTAATCGTGTTATCGAAAAGTGTTGTTACTGTTCCGAAGCTATCACGACGGTCCAGTAAGTAATCGATATCAAGACCATCCGGATCATGAAGCGCACCGTAAGCATCAGAAATTCCGATTACTTTCGCGCCTGCATCATTAAGGAACTTGGATAAGAAACTGCCCGCGTTTCCAAAACCTTGAATTACGATACGAGCACCTTTCATATCAATTCCACGACGTTTAGCCGCCTCATTAATAATGATTGTTACACCTTCTGCTGTTGCGCGGTCACGGCCTTGTGATCCACCAAGAACAATTGGTTTACCTGTAATGAAACCAGGTGAGTTAAATTCATCAATCCGGCTATATTCATCCATCATCCATGCCATAATTTGAGCATTTGTAAAGACGTCGGGTGCAGGAATGTCTTTGTTAGGTCCCATAACTTGGCTTAAAGCACGAACATAGCCGCGGCTTAAGCGTTCAAGTTCACCCATCGACATTTCACGGGGATCACAGATGATTCCCCCTTTACCTCCGCCATATGGTAAATCAACAATTCCCGCTTTAAGTGTCATCCACATCGAAAGTGCTCTTATTTCATCAAGAGTTACTGCAGGATGAAAACGTACGCCGCCTTTTGTCGGTCCAACAGCATCGTTATGTTGTCCACGGAAGCCCGTGAAAACTTTAACTTTGCCATCGTCCATTTTAATCGGAATACGTACTTCAACCATACGAAGTGGTTCTTTTAGAAGTTCATACATTCCTTCATCGTAGCCTAATTTGTCAAGTGCATCTTTTATGACAGCTTGTGTAGACGTAAATAGATTCAGGTTTTCAGTCATTTAATGATTCGCCTCTTTGATTCATAATGTTTTCTATGCATATATTGTAACATATCGGACACTTAGATTGTGAAGTATTTTAATTTACGAAAACTTTTTTAATTTTTCCGATTGCCCAGTCCAACTCTTCTTTTGTGATAATGAGTGGCGGAGCAAAGCGGATCACTGTATCGTGTGTTTCTTTACATAGTAATCCAAGCTCTTTCAACTCTTCACAATATGGACGAGCGGCTTCCGTCAATTCAACACCAATAAACAATCCGCGTCCGCGTACTTCTTTAATCGACGGATGTTCAATTTTCTTTAACTCTTCCATAAAGTAATTTCCGAGTTCAAGAGACTTTTTCGCTAATTCTTCTTCTTCCAGCACTTCTAAAGATGCGATTGATACTGCGCATGCCATAGGATTTCCGCCAAAAGTTGAACCGTGTGATCCAGGATTGAATACGCCAAGAACATCCTTGTCAGCCAATACACATGAAATCGGGAATACGCCCCCGCCTAATGCTTTACCTAGGATATACATATCCGGATTCATGTCTTCCCACTCACATGCAAACATTTTACCAGTACGGCAAAGGCCGGCTTGGATTTCGTCCGCAATAAATAGAACGTTATTCTTTTTGCATAGTTCATAGGCAGCTTTCATGAAACCTTCCGGTGGAATGATGATTCCAGCTTCCCCTTGAATCGGTTCGATCAAGAATGCAGCTGTGTTCGGAGTGATTGCCGCTTCAAGCGCTTTAATATCTCCGTAAGGAATAAGTTCGATTCCCGGTAGCATCGGACCGAATCCACGTTTATATTCAGCATCTGATGATAGAGATACAGCCGTCATCGTACGACCATGGAAGTTACCTTCACAGCCAATGATTTCTGCTTTGCCTTCCGCTACCCCTTTAACATCATATGCCCAGCGACGTGCTGCTTTAATAGCCGTCTCAACAGCTTCTGCTCCTGTGTTCATGGGAAGGGCCATTTCTTTGCCTGACAGTTCACATATTTTTTCATACCATGGACCAAGTTGGTCATTATGGAATGCACGAGAAGTAAGCGTTACTTTATCAGCTTGGTCTTTCAATGCCTGAATAATTTTCGGATGACGATGCCCCTGGTTTACTGCTGAATATGCGGAAAGCATATCCATGAATTTATTGCCTTCTGGATCTTTTACCCAAACCCCTTGTGCCTCAGAAATAACGATTGGCAGTGGATGATAGTTGTTCGCCCCAAATTTCTCTGTTTGTACAATTACTTTTTCTGATACCGTCATACATTTCCCTCCCCTTTGTTATGTAGAGACAGACCCACCCAATAGATGGGTCTGTTAAATCACTTTCTAGCTCCGGCGCCCAGCCCCTCGAGTCGCTTCAGTCCTTAAGTTAAAGGCAAAGTGCGCCTTTATCTTATGGCCTTCCAGCGCTTGTCGGGTCTACCAAGGCGCTTACGCTTTTCTTATAGTGTTTCTGATGTTGTTTTTCCTTGCATATGAAGTTGTAGGTAATCCGGTCCGCCAGCTTTTGAATCTGTACCTGACATATTGAAACCACCAAACGGTTGGTAACCAACGATTGCACCTGTGCAATTACGGTTGAAGTACAAGTTACCAACATGGAAATCTTCACGAGCTTGTTCGATGTGATGACGGTTGTTTGTGATGACAGCACCAGTTAGACCGTAATCCGTGTTGTTTGCAAATTCGATAGCTTCAGTGAAGCTCTTCGCTTTAGACAAACCGACAACTGGGCCAAAGATTTCTTCTTGCATAACGCGTGCTGTTGGATCAAGATCCGCAATAACCGTTGGTGCAACGAAGAATCCTTTCGAGCTGTCGCCTGTTCCTCCTGCGATTAAACGACCTTCTGTTTTACCGATTTCGATGTAACTCATAACTTTGTCGAATGACGCTTGATCAATTACTGGACCAGTGAAGTTAGATAGTTCAGTTGGATCGCCGTAAGTCAATTCTTTCGTCAATACGCCAACACGTTCAACGACTTGGTCGTAAACGTCTTCATGAATAATCGCACGTGAACAAGCTGAACATTTCTGTCCGCTGAATCCGAATGCAGATTTAACGATTGATTGTGCAGCAAGTTCTAGATCTGCTTCATTATCAACAACAATCGTATCTTTACCGCCCATTTCAGCGATAACGCGTTTCAACCAGATTTGGCCTTCGTTCACTTTAGCTGCACGTTCGTAAATGCGTGTTCCAACTTCACGTGAACCAGTGAATGATACAAAGCGTGTTCCTGGGTGGTCAACTAGGTAGTCGCCCACTTCAGCACCAGATCCTGGGATGTAGTTAACAACGCCTGCTGGCATACCCGCTTCTTCAAGGACTTCGATAAATTTGTATGCAACAACTGGTGTTGTCGATGCAGGTTTAAGAAGTACTGTATTTCCTGTTACAAGAGCAGCAACTGTCGTTCCCGCCATGATTGCGAATGCAAAGTTCCATGGAGAGATGATAACGCCAACTCCAAGAGGAATGTAGTCAAAACGGTTGAATTCGCCAGGACGGCTTTCAACAGGGATACCATTTTTAAGTTCAAGCATTTTGCGCGCATAGAACTCTAGGAAATCAATTGCTTCAGCTGTATCTGCATCCGCTTCATTCCAAGGTTTACCTGCTTCTTTTGTAAGAAGTGCTGAGAATTCGTGTTTACGACGACGAATGATTGCAGCAGCTTTGAATAATACATCTGCACGGAATTCCGGCTTCACTTTTTTCCAAGTGTTGAATGTCTCGTCAGCAATTTTCATCGCTTTTTCAGCAAGATCTTTACTCGCTTTAGAAACGGCACCGATTACTTCTTCTTTATTTGCTGGATTTGTTGATACTAATTTTTCTTCAGTCATGATGCGCTCTCCACCGATAATAAGTGGATAGTCTTGACCAAGGTATCCTTCAACTTGCTTTAAAGCTTCAAGGAAGGCTTGTTTATTCTCTTCAACTGTGAAATCTGTAAACGGTTCGTGTTTATATGGAATCATATTATTCCTCCTCATAGTGTTAAAACGCAAAGATTATTTGCACTTAGTAATTGATTACATATATAATAATGCAAAAGATTGTTGCGGATATCAAGTATTATTCATTAATTTTACAAGAAAAATTATTTTGGGGGTGTTTATCTTGAGAAGTATCGACGAATTACTCTCGCCTTTTTACCAGTTTGCAGTTGACCGTGCCGCGGTTGGTATACATGCCATTGATAAAACTGGCCGCACTGTCATCTACAATGAAAAGATGAAAGAAATCGAAGGGCTCGCTCTTGAAGACGTCGGTGACCGTTCTATTTTAGAACTGTTCAATTTTGAACAAGAAGAAAGCACACTCTTAAAGGTGTTGCAAAGCGGCAAGGAGCAATTAAATGTAAAACAGACGTACTGGAATAGGAACGGCACGGAAATTACGACAATCAATGATACGTATCCGATTTTTGATCGTGAAATCCTTATTGGAGCCGTTGAATTAGCCCGCGACGTTACAGCTCTTGAGAAATTTGTGCTTCAGCCATTTCGGAAAAATAGTGATCCCGTTACATTTAACCAACTTATTGCTTCCTCTCCGCCTATGAAAGCAGTAATTACAACTGGCAAAAAAGCGGCACGGGCAAAGTTGCCGGTACTATTAATAGGAGAAACGGGCACAGGTAAAGATCTTATTGCGGAAAGCATACATAATGAACTATCGCCTTCCAACACCCTATTCTATACCCTTTTCTGTCATAGTTCAGATCCTATACCTATTGGACGTTTGAGTGAGGACTTAGAGGTAGCAGAAACATTGACGTTATTTTGCGAAAGAATCGATTTGCTGTCAATTCCACTACAGCAGAATCTGCTATCGATCCTTTTAAAAACGCCTCATAGTAACCGGCAATTCATTGCTAGCATCGGGGATGATCCTGTAGAATTAATCGCGTCAGGAACATTATTGAAAGATCTATATTATTTCTTTGCTTCGTTCACCATCCGGATTCCTCCTCTCAGAAAGCGGAAGGAAGACATATTACCGTTCATTTCAGCTTATTTGGAACGGCGTAGTGAGCGTTACGGTTCTCCGCTTAAAGAGATCACTCCAGAAGTTGAGCATCTTTTCCTCGGATATGATTGGCCAGGAAACACCCGAGAACTCGAATTTCTTCTCGATGAGATCTCTTCCTTGGCGATGTCTGAAACTGCCATTACCTATGATCTTCTCCCTCTGCATTTCAGAATGAAGAGCGCAGATATCACAGATGAACCCACACAAGCCGCTGATTTTATTATCCAGCCAGGCAAAGAGTTGCTGCCACTAGATCAATTTTTGCGTGAGGTGGAAGTCTATTATTTACAAAAAGCAATGAAGCTCAATGATAAGAACATCACGAAAACTGCGCATGCGCTTGGTATGAGCAGGCAGAATTTACAGTACCGTTTGCGGAAATTAAAAAATGAGGAAAAGGCATAATTGCCTTTTCCTCATTTTTTATTGTCCAGACTTTTCGATCCAGTCTTGAAGTTTGTCTTTCAAAGAATTGAAGCCTTCTGCATCACTTTCGTCGACACGTGCTTGCAATGACTTGCGCGGACGGTCGTCTTTTCGTGTTGCAGCCGGTGCTTCTTGAAGAGCTCGGATTGATAGACTGATCTTCCCTGCCGCTTCGTCTACTTCTAATACTTTCACTTTCACTTCTTGTCCAATAGCGAGAAATTCATTAATGTCTTTTACAAATCCGTACGTGATTTCAGAAATGTGGACAAGTCCTTGTGTCTCATCGTCAAGTGCAACAAATGCACCGTATGGTTGAATGCCTGTTACTTTGCCGGAAAATTCTTCTCCAGCTTCATATTTTCGCGCCATTTAAAACAGCTCCCAATCTATTTTGGTATCGATTCTGCCCTTAAGGCCACTTAAAATTATACCATGTTTATAAAGGGCAAGCAAAATTATGGCAGTCTGATAGCCATATACAGTCACTGCTCTACGATAGCTTCCGGAGCTGTTTCAATCAACCATATTCCTATCCCTTCATCCCAAATTAACCACCCATCATAGATAAGGTCTTCTCCATCCCTATAACTAATTGGAATAATCGGAACGTCATTTAATGTAATGGGCCCCATCTCCGCGAATAAAGTATCCGCCTCTCCAACGTCGTACTTCTGTTTCTTCCAATTAGTAATGTATTCTTCCTCCGTAAGCGAAATAGATTCATAATTAGTCAGATGCCACATCGTCTTTGGATCTTCTTGTTCATTGGCATACAGATAGGCGCCGAATACGACTAATGGCTTAACGCCAGCCAAAGTACTATACATATGTCCCTTTGAGAAATTAACGTAAGTCGTTTCGACTTCTCGAACGTACTCAGGATCATTGACTGCCACTTCGTTCCCGTTTTCTTGTATGGCACTTTCAAAAGAAAATAGGTGGAGGTCTCCTCTTTTGGCGAGACCCACAGCATCATAGAGATGATGGTGCTCAAGCCGTTCTAAACTATCCGACGTCTCCCAGTCACTCTCTTCCATTTCTTTCACGATTTGTTTCATAATGTAGGCCGATGGCGAGTCTTCTCCCGTGTTAGCCAGTTTTCCCCAAGCTGAACGGTACTCTTTTTTCAATTTCCCATCACTTCCCCTTAACCGACCATCTTCATTTCGAATAAATCCCTCATAAAACAGGTTGTTATAATAATTAAGCACATTTTGATAGGAACGATCCTCTTGTTGATCAGTAAGTAATACATTCTCTAGTTCTACGATGTAATCTGCCATTTGTCGAAGAGTCGATTCCGAATGAATTGCCGAATAATTAATTGGATTTGTTTCCAAAAACGTTATATATCCTTTAAAATCTTCATGAATTGAATCTCGTATCGCCGAACCCACTTCACTTTCCAAATATATAGGATAGAGGTATTTCCATTCTGAGTCATTGAAGAGCCCAAGGTTTTGATCTTCCATTGTTCCCAAAACTTTTCTAAGCTCTTCTGGATATGTATTTTTTTTCAGAAGTAGTTTTTCAACATCTATCGTTCCATTTTCAAGTTTTTCTGAAATTACACCTTCATATTCATATAATGCAACACTATACAAACTACTAATCCAGTTGACTTCGTTTATATACGTCTTTATAAACGCCTCACTTGCAGCTCTGTCCTCCGTTAATGGATTTTTCAAAAGCTTAGCAATCATTTCGGAAGGGTACTCCAAATTCGCCATAATTTCTTCGTACTGTTCCTGTACGTTTCCCCTGTTTATCCTTTCGTTGGCAGTTATTTGCATTTGAAGTTTCTTTGTTAACTCCTCAAACTGTTGACGTTCGTCATGCCCGTTCATGTCTCCGTAGAATTCT
>DYWT01000088.1 GCA_020742515.1 Sporosarcina psychrophila | reverse complement strand
TTTGTTCCATTAAACGTGAATTTTCATCCAAATATCCGCTGTTTACTACTTGTTGACACTTGTTCGTCGTCTTGCTATGATCACATACAATATCATTGACGAAGAGAGTAGCAACCGCTTCTTTTTCAGCGAACCGGGGATGGTGGGAGCCCGGTGAAGAGTGCTTGTGAACCGCACTTCAGAGATGCTTGTTCCAAGCCGGTGTCTCGCCGTTATGAGAAAGTGGCCCCTATTGCGGGCAATTTGAGTGGTACCGCGGAAGTTAAGCTTTCGTCTCATTAATTTGAGATGAAGGCTTTTTATTTTATTTTTTCATTAATTAAAGGGGTGTTCGTGATGAAAACAGATGTCCTGCAAGTGCTTCAACAATTCAGCCCGGTGCCATTGGATAAAAATATGTTAGAAAGGCCCGTTCACACACATTTAGGAGATTTGGCCCTGCCTTGTTTCCCGTTCGCAAAAGCACTTAGAAAATCACCTGTTATTATTGCCGATGAAATTGCACAAGCCATCAATCATCCACTGATTCATAAAGCTGTGGCCGTCAACGGGTATGTGAATATCTTTCTGAACCGTTCTACGATTACCAGTAGCCTACTGCTGAAAATTCTAGATCAATCAATATCCTTTGGTTCATCTAACGTAGGGAGTGGCGGCGTGGTGACGATTGACTTGTCCTCACCTAATATCGCAAAGCCATTTTCCATGGGGCATCTGCGTTCCACTGTCATCGGGAATTCAATTTCACTGCTACTAGAAAAAAACGGTTTTAAGACTGTGAAAATCAATTACATCGGTGATTGGGGTACGCAATTCGGCAAGCTGCTGACAGCCTACCGGAAATGGGGCAATGAACGAGAGGTTCAGCTAGCGCCAATTCAGACGTTACTAAGACTGTATATTCGTTTTCATGAAGAAGCGGAGCATGACGAATCGCTGAATGATGAAGGCAGAGCAGCATTCAAGGCCCTGGAAGATGGAGATTTGGAAGCGTTGGCGTTATGGAAATGGTTCAAAACGGAATCCCTCAAAGAATTTCAACGCATTTATGATTTGCTTGGTATCACTTTTGATTCCTATAACGGCGAGGCCTACTATAATGACAAGATGGAACCAATCGTTAAAGAGTTGGCGGATAAAGGACTTTTACAAGAATCAAATGGAGCACTCGTCGTTGAACTTGATGAGGATATGCCGCCTTGTTTGATTATGAAATCAGACGGCGCGACATTATATGCCACACGTGATTTAACTGCAGCAATCGATAGAAAAGAAACGTATGACTTCGTCAAATCTCTCTATGTCGTTGGGAATGAACAAAGTCTCCATTTTACGCAATTTAAGAAGGTCCTTAGTAAAATGGGCTACGAATGGGCAGATGATATCCAACATATTCCTTTCGGTCTCATATTGAAAGCCGGGAAAAAGATGTCGACCCGCAAAGGAAAAATCGTCTTGCTGGAACAAGTTTTGAATGAGGCAATTTCGCTCGCCGAGGCGACAATTGAAGCGAAGAATCCGAATTTAGCTAACAAGGGAGAAGTCGCCGAAGCAGTCGGCGTCGGAGCCATCATTTTTGGCGATCTGAAGCAGCACCGAAAACACGATATCGAATTCAACTTGGAAACAATGCTTCAAACAGAAGGCGAAACCGGCCCTTATGTCCAATATGCTTATGCACGGGCCAAGTCAGTGTTAAGAAAAGCCGGGGAAATACAGTCATTTAGCGTAAATGACGTGAATGATTTCGAATGGGAGATCATTAGAGCATTGGAGCAATTCCCACATATAGTTAAGCGTGCCGCTGATGAGTTGGACCCTTCTATCATTGCAAAATACGCAATTGATCTTGCCCAAACGTTCAGCTCCTTTTATGGGAATGTTAAGGTTCTTTCCGATACAAACCATCTACAATACAGAATTGCGCTGATCACAAGCACCGCAATTGTATTGAAAGAGGCGCTCCGATTGTTGGGAATGAAGGCGCCTGAGGAGATGTGATTGAAAGTGAATGACACCAATCATTCGTAAGTCATTAGGTTCTGTGTAGCGTATAAAAACAACGAAAAGCGATGATGAAAACGCCAAACATTTAAATTTGGCATTTCACCATCGCAATCCATTAAATTAATTAATTGAGTTTCTTGTTCAATATATGTTGAAATAAAGAATCCCATTGAATCCGCTTTGGTGCGAGGGGAGGCCACCCACCAAAGCGGATATTCTTTATCTCAACATATAGAGTTGCGGAATACACGGCTATTTGTTCTTAATCTCCTCCAGCAATGAAATAATCTTTTCATTCTGTTCAATCACTGTTTCGTTTTGACTTCTCATTTTTGAAAAGTCGAAAACAAATACAAGCAATATTATTAGCCCAAAAAAGCCCAAAGTCTTTGCACCTCATTACTTTCCTGTGATTTTATTACTAGAATCAGATAGTTTTTTACATTCTGCCCTTTTACTTGAACCAACTCTACTACTTATACGTCCGTGTTAGTTGGAACGTTTCATTAATTCAGAAGTAAGTAATCAAAAACTCCTTTCTTTACACAAAAGAAGCACTGCCTACATGGCAGCGCTTCTTTTAGTAGTATTCTCAACGTTATTTGCTACTAAATTTTCCAACTTTTAATTCCGTATGTCATTCAACGCTTTCCATCTTCCTCTTCCCAACACTCCGCACCTTTAAGACCCGGAACCGAGCTAGCTTTAAACACCGGATTCAGCCCTTTTTTACGTTGTGCTGAGAAATCATCGAGCACTTTGAATGCAACTTTACCAAGCACTAGAATGACAAATAAGTTCAATAGCGCCATCATTCCCATGAATAGATCTGCCATGCTCCAGACAACGTCTACTTTCGCCATAGCACCGAACATGACCATGCCGAGAACGGCGAAACGGTAAACCGTCATCCAAGATTTATGGGCATTAATGAATTCGATGTTCGTCTCACCGTAATAATAATTTCCTATGATCGAACTGAATGCAAAGAACAGGATGGCAAAGGCAATGAAATAAGGAGCCCATGCCCCTACTTGAACAGCCATCGAAGCCTGTGTCAGCAGGATACCGTCCATTTCTCCAGTCCCATAAAGATCCGCCAACAGTATGATGAATGCAGTAGCTGAACAGATGATAATCGTGTCAAAAAATACACCTAAACTCTGAACAAGCCCCTGTTTAGCCGGGTGGGAGACGTTTGCTGTAGCTGCTGCATTCGGCACGCTCCCCATCCCAGCTTCATTTGAAAACAGCCCGCGTCGTACACCTTGCATCATTGCAGCTCCGATACCGCCGCCGACTATTTCCTTGATGCCGAAAGCATGTTCAATAATTAATGCAAACATTGCGGGCACTTCAGTAATATTCATAATAACGATATAAGCCGCGACAAGAATGTAAAGGACCGCCATAACCGGTACGATTGTCTGCGTAACTTTAACAATCCTTTTAACACCACCAAAAATAATGACCGCTGTTAATAAAACCAGACTTAATCCTATCACCCATGCAGGAATGCCGAAGACATCATTGAACGATTGGCTAATTGTATTCGACTGTACAGCATTGAAAATAAATCCGAAACAAAGTGTCAACAGAATAGCAAACACAATCCCGAGTTTCCGCCAACCAAGTGCTTTCTGCATATAATAAGCAGGCCCTCCGCGGAATGAATCACCATCTTTCACTTTGTAAACCTGCGCAAGCGTACTTTCCACGAAAGCCGTAGCCATCCCGATAATGGCAATAATCCACATCCAAAACACTGCGCCTGGTCCTCCGATTCCGATTGCAAGCGCAACTCCTGTAATATTACCCGTACCTACCCGTGAAGCTGCACTGATTGTGAATGCCTGAAACGGGGAGACTCCATCATCGCCTTCTTTTTTCTCAACTATCAAGCGGAACATTTCACCAAACAGCCGCACTTGGACGAATTTCGTACGAATCGTAAAGTAGGCTCCTATTAAAAGAAGAACGCCGATCAGTATGTACGTCCATATAAAATCATTTGCTGGACCAACCAGCCATTTTAATGCATCCATAAACATGGAGAAACCACCTCTTTCTAATCTAGTTTTACGTTAAGTTATATTTATATACCCCAAATCAAAAAATGTCTACCGTATTCTTTATATTTATATAAATCAAAATACCATCAGGTTTTTGGTGAAACCTGATGGCATTTTGATTATAATGCTGCCTTGACCGTTTTTTATAATAACCGATAGTGAGAACAGCATACATAATGTAAATCAGTACATAAATGCCCATTGCTATTGAAGCGGGTACTGTAATGTCAGACATTTAATATAGCTACTAGGTACTCATCATTAAACGTTTATTACAATTATCAAAATCAATTCAGCTTGTCCTTTGCCTTCGTGGGAATCTCTTCCTTTTTCACTTCTTGATAAGAAGTTACTTCCTTTCCTTTCTTAATAAACAACTCCAAATATGCATCTTTACGCAATTCGTGACCACCTGTGAACGTAAACTCTTTTTCATTTCCTTTTTTATCAAAAGCGGGCAGTGTGTATTCGTATCGAACATATAGTTCTCCGCCGGGTGATTTGTCCTCGAGTTTAGTACCACTTTCCGTGATTTGAACATAATAACTTTCTGTTCCTAATCGATTGAAACCCACAGTTCTAAAGGTTATTAGGAAACCGATGATAACAACTATGATTGCAATTGCTGCGATTACTTTCTTCATGATTTTGCTCCTTATCTATTCGTAGTTGAATTTTTTCTTCCATAAGTCATAAGACGCCACACTTTCTCCAATGGCCCCATCTTGAAAAATTTAAACCATAGAACACTGAAAAGTATCTGGATAATGAAAATTATACTGGCAATCAAGACGGTCTGACTTGACGATGCAAATTTGATGCCCATTAGTGACATGATTGCCAAAGCAATGAAACTTTGAGCAACATAGTTAGTCAAAGCCATTTGGCCGACGCGAGCTACGGGTTGCAGTAGTTGTACAATGGTCTTATTTTCAAACAATAAGAACATCGTTGCCAGATAAAACAGCACGGTAGGAATTGTGCCAAGAGAAATGATTAAATCCACATTATCTACACCTTGTTGCTTTGCTATCCAAATCCATACAGAAAAACCAATGACGATTGGCAGTGTCACAATCTGAATCCATCTGACTTGCTTTTGCAATCGGCCAATTTGTCGTGGCCAGTCCGCTTTTGCAACTAAGAAACCTGCCAAAAACATAATGTAGACAAGCACTGTATCATTTCCGAGTGAAGCCATGGATCTGGCCATTGTCGGAATGACTAACGCTATAATCAGCGCAATCAGGTAAACGCAAGTGAAACCGGCCAGCCATTTTTTGATGGTCGAGATTTGAACCCTGTAAAATGGGAGGAGAAGAAATCCGATAACAGCATAGGCTGCTAAAATAGATCCCCAAAATATGATTGCGTGAATAATACCGAGTACCAATAAGCTCAGCAAACGGCGAACAAAACGCCATCTTGGCTTATCTCCACGCTGCTGGGCACGTGATGTAAAAATGTAGAAACCGATACCGAACAGGAAGGAGAATATGGAGAAGAATTTCTTTTCCACCAAGATATGAATGAGCATATCTACATAATGATTCTTCCCAGTATTTACGGGGAGAATATCACCTTCCATAACAACTTGATATGCAGGTATGTTAATAAGCATAATACCAAACAATGCGATTCCACGGATAATATCCAATGAAATAATTCGTTCTTTTTGTGTTATTGATGAGTTCATCTTGCATTCCTCTTTCTGACAGGTAGAATCAAAGTCCATCCCTTTAATCGTTAACTATTTGTATGTCTTCTCAAAGAAATTATTTTGCTATACTCATTAAAATAAAGTGGCTTGTCTTTTTTTATCCAACGAATCAGTATATGTCCGATTACAGTCATCCATAAAAGCACTGATAAAAAAACAAGTCCGATTGAGAAAAGGAGTAACAGTAATTCTGCTTGACTTGCAAACTGATTTGCTACACCTGCAAGTCCACTGAAGAAATAAGGCAAGTAAATCGCAAGGTATCGTCTGCTTAAACTTGTAAACCATTTGGTCGTTTCGGGCTGTAATTTCATCCGAACAATTCTTGAACCTAGTGTATAGCCCTTCCAAATCATCGGTACAATTACAATCCCCACAAATAGGACAACCGTAAAGAGCGCAAATTCGGTGAACATACCTGTCCATTTCATCAAGCTCATAACAACCCCCGTAATGAACCTAACTAGAATGATGTCCAGAACAAGTCCAAAAAGTTGTGCACCTATGGTCGATTGTCCTTCATTCATATGCGTTTCATCCTGTTCATTTATCTTATCCCTTGAAGGAATAAGCGCTAAGAACAGGGGTGCAAAAAGGAAGCCGAGAAATGCGCCGAGTGTATTCGCCATAAGATCATCGACATCAAACAGTCTGTATGGACATGTGAAAATCCCGAAAACACCTGTTAACTGCGTAATTTCAAAAAATAAGGACACGCCGAATCCTATCAGAATCACATAAAACCATTTGGCCTTCGTTTTGAATAAATAACGTAAAAACACGCCAGCTGGAAATAATAGGAGTACGTTAAATACGACTTGATACACCGAGAGAGCCCCAACCAATGATTTATATGATGAGGGCCTTGACCAAACTACACCTGTATCATGTGCTATGTCCTGGATGAATTGAAACGGTCGTAATTGCATATACGACATTATCGGATCCGCAAATTGACAATTATC
>DYWT01000087.1 GCA_020742515.1 Sporosarcina psychrophila | reverse complement strand
CACCCTTCAATTGGGCGGCACTTTTCTTGACCGACATAATGGGCCCAGCCTCCACCATTCACACCTTGGGATGCCGTTAGCATAACTAGGTTAAGAATTGATCTATAAATCGTGTCACTGTTAAACCAGTGATTAATGCCCGCTCCCATAATAATCATGGAACGACCGCCCGTTTCAAGCGCGTTATGTGCAAATTCCCGTGCGATTTGTATAACCAGTTCAGGTTTCACACTCGTGATTTTCTCTTGCCATGCGGGCGTGTAAAATGACCCGGCATCTTCATAGCCGGAAGCTTCAAGATCACTGCCGATCCGGTTGACACCATACTGGCTTAACATCAAATCATGAACAGTCGTTACAAGACTTTCTGTTCCGTCCGCAAGCAATATTTTCTTTACTGGAATCGGACGTTTAAATGTTCCATTTGACACATTATCGAAGAATGGGAAGACAATCTCTTTCCATTCCGCGCCATGTTCAGCGATCGACAAGGCTGGCTCAACGCGTGTTCCATCTACATTATCAAGAATTAGGTTCCACTTCTTGTCTTCTTCCCAGCGCTGTCCCATCGTACCGTTCGGGACAATTACTTCACTTTTTGCCTCATCGAAAATTACCGGTTTCCATTCTGCGTGCTCCGAAGCTTGACCAATATCACTTGCCCGTAAAAATCGACCAGCTTTATATGAATCTTCATGTGCATCGAGTGTTATCAGGAAAGGCATATCTGTATATTGTTTCGCGTAATTCAGGAACATCGGCTCTTTATGCTGTTCATAAAATTCATTGAGAATGACATGCGTCATTGCTTGAGCAACTGCTGCGTCCGTTCCGGGATTTGCCGAAATCCAATCATCCGCATGTGTAACACTTTCCGCGTAATCAGGAGCAACGGAAACTACTTTTGTTCCTTTGTAACGCACTTCTGTCATGAAGTGAGCATCTGGTGTTCTCGTTAGGGGCACATTCGATCCCCACATAATAATGTAACCAGCGTTAAACCAATCACTCGATTCAGGGACGTCTGTCTGCTCACCCCAGATTTGCGGTGAAGAAGGCGGTAAGTCTGCATACCAGTCATAGAAACTAAGCATTTCACCGCCAAGAAGAGAGATAAATCGCGCCCCTGACGCATAACTGACCATTGACATCGCGGGAATCGGTGTAAATCCGGCAACTCTGTCAGGTCCATACTTTTGGATTGTGTAAATGAGCTGCGCAGAAATCATTAACGTCGCGTCTCTCCAGTTAACACGGACATGTCCGCCTTTTCCACGTGCTTTTTTATACTCATCTGCTTTTATAGGATCCTCTACAATGCTTGCCCATGCTTTCACCGGATCTTTCAGTTCAGCAACGGCTTGGCTCCACATGCGCCATAGTTTTCCTCGTATGTAGGGGTACTTCACTCGAAGAGGACTATACTCATACCAAGAAAAAGAGGCTCCACGAGGACATCCTCGCGGTTCAAATTCAGGCATATCGGGTCCGCATGAAGGATAGTCAATTTGCTGATTTTCCCACGTAATAATTCCATTTTTCACAAATACTTTCCAACTGCATGAGCCTGTGCAGTTCACGCCGTGCGTCGTCCGTACAACTTTGTCGTGCGACCAACGTTGCCGGTACATATTTTCCCAATCTCGACTTTTTTCTTCTAAAATTGACCAATTTCCCGAAAAACGTTCAACCGGTTTGAAGTAATTAAGTTCAAACTTTTTCTTCATTGGAAAAACCAACTCCTTTTCAGAATACCTAACGATCAATGACGGGAATCAGAGATTTGTTCATTCATATACTACTAATTGTAGGTATAGTTTAGGAGTCTTCCTAGTAGGGATGTTCCTATTTACCATGGGGAATACCCTCACTCATATGAAAGGCCGCTTTATCTATCCGCATTGGACACGATAAAACGGCCTATTTCGACTTTCCATATACATGTTGTGACTTTTTCTGCCACCACCCACTTTGGTTCTTGACATCTTATCGAATCATATTGCAGCTCGTACGCGATCAAATAGCACATTATTTTCGAGATGAACATGCTCGAATGTGTCTTTTTCAAGCTGCTCGAGTCGTTTGTAGACAATCTGGAATGTCCCACAGGCATCTTCCGGAAGTGTGAAATCGCCGGTGATTTCTCTCAATTCCTTCAGCAGCCTCCCCGCGTTGTCGTGCTCTTCCTCGAGTTCGAATACATGCGGCTTCAATTTTTCTTTTAATGCCGGCGTTGGATTTTCCATGAACTTTTGAATGAGCGGAAATACATTTCTATCTTCATCATCTGTATGATCAAGCAATTCGGTACGCAATGTTTTAAAAATTTCTTGAACTCGCAACAGATGAGGGTACTTTTCTCCATGGACACGGGCAACTTTCATTATATAAGGCACCAGCAAAGGCAATTCTTCTCGCAAATCTGCATGATACTTTTCTTGAATATAAGCAATCAATGTTTTATTGCCGAATGAAGATGGATGAATGCTTTCACGCATTTCGCGCTTCTGTTCCATCTCTTTTAAACTCGTTAACACTTCCTTTGGATCAAGACCGCGTTTTTCTGCGGCTTCTTTGAGGGCCACTTTTCCTCCGCAGCAAAAATCGATGCGCAGATTTCTGAACAAATCAGCACTTTGAGGAAGTGCTGTGACAATATCGGAAACTTGAGTGTCGAGTGCGAGTTGACTCATTCGTTTTCCTCCTACATTCTATTTGTCGAAACTGATTCTTGCTTTTAACTATAGATTGTTGTGTTAACGAGTAATAGTAGGGCTTTCCCTACTTAAGAAATAGACGATATATAAAGTCACGCCTGTTGATTATCCACCTTTTTACATAAAAACCAGTTGCAAAAGCATAAAAGTCTATATATGTTGAATTAAAGAATCCCATTGAATCAGCTGTGGCGCTCAATGATGAGAGAGTTGTAATTTGGAGTGTGGAGTGTGGAGTGTGGAGTGTGGAGTGTAGATCGCTTGGCGCTTTGGGGATGCCTTCCGCCATAAGCCTGGATTAGCGCTTCGCATCCAGTCTTACGGCTTCGGCGACCCCTTTGCCGCGCTTGCGCTAGGGTGTTCATAGCGAGAGAAATGTAATATTGAGATGTAGATGCCGAGGTTACAATGTGAGTACTAGTTGATACTATATAAATTGAAATAAAGAACTCCATCGAACCGCTACGGCGCTAGGGGATGCCTTCCGCCATAAGCCAAGCAGCTTCGCCGCCAGTCTTATGGCTTCGGCGACCCCTGTAAGGCGCCTTCGCTCAGTTTATGCACCGGATTCAGTATTTCAACATATAAAATTATACTCAAGAAAGACGCACTCCGGGTTGCAGATTTCATCAGAGATAACGATATGCGCTTTCTCAAATAGCCCATCCAGCGAAAGCGCGACTTCGTGGTAGCCGGAGCGATAAGACTGAAAGTGCTCTCCTTTCCGGCTTATCACGGGAGGCATCCACAAAGCGTCGAAGCGGGATTAGTAGGATGTTTTATTTATAAATCCTGTATTGGGCCATTCGTTGATCACATTCAATCGACTTATAGCACTCCAGGTTGTAGATCTCATCCCCGATTACGAAATGCTCTTTCTCACATAGACCATCCAGCGCAGACGCGACTTCGTGGTAGCCGGAGCGAGAAGACTGAAAGCGCTCTCCTTTCCGGCTTATCGCGGGAGGCATCCACAAAGCGTCGAAGCGATATTAGTAGGATTTCTAATTCATTCCTCCTGTATTGGGAGATTCGTTGATCACATTCGATCGATTTATGGCACTCCAGGTTGTAGGTCTCCTCCCTGATAACGAAATGCGCTTTCTCATATAGAAGACCCTCCAGCGAAGGAGCGACTTCGTTGGAGGCATCCATAAAGCGCCGAAGCGGTATTAAAAGGAATTCTAATTCATTCAAAAATGCACTCCATATAATCAAAAAAGCCCAGTAATCATAACGATAACTGAGCCAATTTAACGATACTTATTCACCAACTTAATGTCATTGACAAGAAGTTGTCCGTACTCTTAAAAATACCCATTAATTCGGGATTTATTTTCTTCGCTGATTTCACTTTTTAAGTCTTCAATACTTTCTTCACGACGTTCATTTTTCTCCTTGATCGTAGCCAGTTCTTTTCCTTCTGCGAATTCCATTGCTGCTTATGCTGCTTCCAGATTGCTGATTGTTTTCTTCAACCTATTAACATTATCATCTGAGTCGTTCGGTTTCGGAGTGATTCGAGACATTTTACTTCCTCCTTTATTTTTTAGTAACCATCAAGAGGTAGTGTTCCCCAATTTCACAATAACTATTTGCGGATTATACTTCTTGGAAATAGGGTAAATAGTTAATTGGAAATAATGATTAATCCTAAAAACGCCAGTCACAAAATCTTTTAGTTATGAAGCAAAGTAAAAACACCCAATCTAATTTCCATTGGGTGTTCCTGTATCTAAACTTTTTAGTATCTGCTCGCAATGGTAACTTGTCGAATTTCATTTGATTTCTTCTTGTTAAGTATCGTTAATTCAATTGCGAATTTTTTCGATTTCATCTGCCACGAATTGTACGTTTGTTCCTACAATAACTTGAATGCTTTGTGGACCGACAACATTTATGCCGGGTACACCTGTATTTTTGATCTTCTTTTGATCGACCGCATTCATATCCTTTACCTCTACGCGTAACCGTGTTGCACAGAAGTCAATGGAATTTACGTTAGCGTCTCCGCCTAAACCATCATAAATTTTAGATGCCATGGCAGAGAATTTATTTCCTGTTGTCGTTTCTGTTCCTCCACTTTCTTCCACAACTTCTAGATCCTCATCGTCTTCTCTACCTGGAGTTTTCAATCTGAATTTCAAGATTAAGAATCGGAATAGGAAGTAGTAAATGACTGCAAAGACTAAACCTTGAACGATTAACATATAGGGTTGGTTAGCAAGTGGTAATCTGAAACTCAAGACAAAATCGACAAAACCAGCGCTGAACATAAATCCTGCTGTCCAGTGGAACGTTGCGGCAATAAACAAGGATAAACCTGTTAAAGCAGCATGCACAACATAAAGTGCTGGTGCTAGGAACATAAATGCAAATTCAAGTGGTTCAGTAACACCTGTAAAGAATGCAGCGAAACCTGCCGCTAACATCAAGGATCCTGCTTGTTTTTGTCTTTTTGTTTTAGCTGTATGATACATTGCAAGTGCTGCAGCTGGTAGCCCAAACATCATGATTGGGAAGAAACCTGCCTGATACATACCGGTAACACCCTTAGTACCTGTTCCAGCCCAGAAGTTACCAATGTCATTAATACCAGCAACATCAAACCAAAACACGGAGTTCAATGCATGGTGTAATCCGGTAGGGATTAATAGACGGTTGAAGAAGCCATATAAACCTGCACCAGTAGCACCTAATCCACTAATACCTTCACCAAAACTAACTAAAGCCGAGTATACAACAGGCCAGATAAAGAATAATACTGCTGAAGTGACTAACATAGCGGCAGCTGTCATAATAGGAACTAAGCGTTTTCCGCTAAAGAAGGCAAGCGCATCCGGTAACTGTACATGACTAAAACGATTGTACATGATGGATGCGATAATTCCAGACAAAATCCCGATAAATTGGTTTTCAATTTTTATAAATGCAGGATTTACATTAGCAACATCTGCGCTAAGTAACATAGCCACGGAATCTGTTGAAAGCAATGTCGTAGCCACGAGGAAAGCGACCAACCCGCTTAACGCGGCAGAGCCATCCTTATCTTTAGACATACCCAGTGCTACCCCGACCGCGAATAGAATAGACATGTTATTGCTGTCAAGAATCGAAGACCCAGCTTTAATTAAGAAAGCGGCAAATACGTTTCCCGCACCCATCCCATTAGGGTCAATCCAGTATCCAATCCCCATCAAAATTGCTGCAGCAGGTAATACTGCCACAGGTAACATTAAAGAACGGCCAAGCTTTTGCAGATATTTCATCATGGTTAACTCACCCCTATTCAAAATTTTTAGATAACTAATCCGAAAAAATATATAATGATGAAGACTCATGTTGTCCTTAGTTTTTTTTTAATCTTTCGATATGAAGTGCAATGTATCCAAGCTCTTGTTCTGGCAATTCTACTCCGTGCATCACTACTAATTCCTTTGCAACCTCGACAGCGCAACTGTACGACAGGGGAAACTTCTTTTTAATCATAACCAACATTTCCTCATCCATCGTGTGAAGACCATAATTATTCATTCTTGTTAACGTAAACCGAAGATGCGTGATAAGCCGATGGTAAGATATGTCGTCCTCTTCAACACTGATTTTTAACTGCCGCTTAATGGTTTTAACCATATCTCTTATAATCGTAGTCTGCCTAACTGTTTGGTGTAAATCACCTCCTTGCGGTTTCATGGTATGGATATGAAGGGCGATATAGGCTGCTTCATCCACAGGCATATCAACTTGACATTTTTCTTTAATATGTTGGATTGCCCAAAGACCAATTTCAAATTCTCTTCTGTATAAAATTTTTATCTCGTGTAATAGCTTATTGTTTAAATGAATACCATCTCTCACTCTTTCAATGGCAAAGGAGAGGTGATCAGTAAGGACGATATGAATATGCTCGTTTAACTTTGCACCCATTTTTGTCTCTGCATATGTAATGATTTCTTCCGAGATGGTAAAATGCTCTTCTGGAATTCGGCTTAGAAGTTGCTGTAGTTTGTCATTTTCCCTCATGACAAATATCTTTTCGATTTTGTGAACATTGACGATGTCGTTGCGTTTCTTATTAAAAGCAATCCCGGCGCCAACTGCAATTTTTTCTTGCCTATCGTCTAGTACAACTACAGCATTATTATTGAGAATCTTTGTGATTTTCATCGGTAGCCAACTCCTTTTTCTTTTAGGCTAGTAATGCATCACTTAGCGGAAACGGTCATCAATACTGTTTCACCCATGACGCCTTTTTTTGTAACTTCGCACTGCACATTTCGTTCCGCACTATTTGTAATTACGATGGGGGTTATTATGCTTTTAGCATGTTCGCGAATATAGTCCCAATCTACTTCGATAAGTGATTGACCGACGGAAACTTTGTCGCCTACTTTGACAAGTACTGTAAAACCTATCCCTTTTAATGAAACCGTTTCCAAACCAATGTGAATAAGGATTTCTGTTCCATCACTTGAGCGAAGACCAATAGCGTGTTTAGTATCGGATACTAAGACGACAGTGCCTTCTATAGGCGCATGGATATTTCCCTGTTCAGGCATGACAGCGATACCTTCCCCTAACATTTTTTGGTTAAAGACGGGGTCTGGAACTTGGTCAAGCGGGACGATTTCTCCGTTAACAGGTGCAAATATTTGTAGTTTACGTTTTCTAAATAGATTTGATAGCATGTCTATTGACTCCTTTGTTTTCTGTGATATGAAGGTGAAACCCCTATTTATATTGGGTAATTGCAAAGCGCAGAACATAAAAAGGCATGGGGTAAAAGAGAAGATTGTTAAAAATCTTCTCAGTTTACCACCATGCCTGATCGTATCAGTAACATGTGATCCGCTATTGAATATCTATTCAGATAATAGCATTGAAACTTTTGCAAAGCAATAGAAAGATGAAAGTTTTTTACAAAAATGAACTTTTATCTTATTTTCATTTATAGAGCACGTATAAAAGTTTGAATACGTTCAATGCGCAAATAGTTTAGAGCAATTTCTTTTTAAGGAGTTTAGATTTAAATTTAATTAGGTAAATATATATACAACGCAATTTATAAAAATAAAACAAAAGGAGAATCAAGATGATAAAATCAGTTAATCGTAAGTCCATAGGTTGGGCTGTTTCAGGGATTATAATCCTAGTTTTGTTTAATGGATGTGCAAGTGCAGATGAGGAGCCTGATGAAAAGAATAATAATGGAACAATCTCGCAAGGCGAGACCGATAAGAAAGGGGTACCCAATGCTGGAAAGCAAAATGGTGAATCGTCAAGGAATCAGAATTTTGAAGAAACTAGCGAAGTAACGGATATGCATGTGAATTTAATTAAAGAAATTTATCGCCTAGCTAAAGAGGGAAAGGTGCCCGGGGCTGACTTCATTTCAGGTAAAGATCTAATAGATAAAGTTCATGCATCATGGGGTGAGCCGGACAAACCTATAGGGGCAGGTGATCCTTACGAAGGCTATAGTCCAGGAGCGGGCAGAGGTGAATTTGCTTTTGGAATTGGTCGCGGGGAGGTCATATATGATATCCGTTCTTTTGGTTCGAGTATAGATCCTAGTGTAGATTTCAGCAAAATTTCTTTTGAGGTTATTAAACAAACGTTAGGCAATCCGGCGGCAATCCGTAAAAATGACAAAGACGATATACTTCTATACGAAGTTGGAGAATATGAGTTAAAGTTTGTTGGCCCACATGAAAGTCGACTGTTACATCACATTTCGGTTTATTCACCGAAAGCTGCAGCACCTATGGGTGGGTAACAAAGAAGTATTGCGAATAGTATTCAGTACGGGCGTCAAAATTTCAGCGAAACACTACATAAAAAGGGTGGCTGGAAATATTATTTTGCTGAAACAAACTAGTTTGTAATTCAATAGATATATGGTAAGCTGTACCTAAGTTAATATACAGGGTTTGAGCTATTGAGAGACCTCAAGAAACGGTTGCCTATCGCAACTTATTTCTTGAGGTCTCTTTTCATTTATAAAATCCCATATTTTAGAAGGAGACGAGAGAAATGACAAACTTTTCAGCACTTGAACGGGAAAAAGTATTCAATGAATTAGCGACAGAGGAATTTGATGTACTCATTATCGGTGGCGGTATTACAGGCGCTGGTATCGCTTTAGATGCTACGGCACGTGGACTGAAAACGGGGCTTGTCGAGATGGAGGACTTTGCATCAGGTACGTCCAGCCGTTCAACAAAGCTTGTACACGGAGGTTTACGTTATTTAAAACAATTTCAAATCAAAGAAGTGGCGGAACTCGGGAAAGAGCGGGCAATCGTCTATGAAAATGGGCCCCATGTTACGACTCCAGAATGGATGCTCCTTCCTTTCCATAAAGGAGGAACGTTCGGGAGGTACTCGACGTCACTTGGGTTGAAAGTATATGATTTTCTTGCAGGCGTTAAGAAATCAGAAAGAAGAACCATGTTAACGAAAGAAGAAATTCTTGCGAAAGCACCGCTTGTTAAACAAGATGGATTATTAGGCGGTGGCATTTATGTTGAATACCGTACTGATGACGCTCGTTTGACGATTGAGGTTATGAAAGCGGCCGTTGAAAAAGGGGCAACCGCAGTAAATTACGCGAAAGCAGAAACCTTCATTTACACTCAAGGGAAAATTACCGGTGTGGAAGTTCTAGATAGAGTAACAAATAAAAAAGTTGTGATTAAGGCAAAAAAAGTTGTCAATGCTGCTGGTCCTTGGGTCGATGATGTGAAAAGGATTGAAGGCAAGACAAAAGGGAAACACTTAATTTTATCGAAAGGTGTACATCTTGTATTCGATCAGAAAGATTTCCCACTGCACCAAGCAGTGTATTTTGATACCCCTGATAAACGTATGGTTTTTGCGGTACCTCGTGATGGGAAAGCTTATGTGGGAACAACGGATACCTTCTACGAAGGAGATCCAAAAGTGATGCAAATGACGGAAGAGGATCGTTCTTATATATTGAATGCAATTCATTATATGTTCCCAAGTCTTAACTTGACGGCAGAGCATGTCGAGTCGAGTTGGGCAGGGGTCAGACCGCTTATACATGAAGAGGGCAAAAGTCCTTCCGAAGTTTCAAGGAAAGATGAAATTTGGGAATCGGAGAAAGGGCTTATTACAATTGCAGGCGGGAAATTAACAGGCTATCGTAAAATGGCGGAAACAGTAGTAGATAAAATTGTTGAACAGCTTAGCCATGAAGAAATACGTCATTTTAATAACTGTGTGACGAAGAAATTGCCGATTTCAGGCGGTGATATTGGCGGTTCGGGAAATTTGAAGCGGTTTATGGCCCAAGCGATTGAAAAAGGCCAATCAGTTGGTTTTTCAGAACGACAAAGCCGTCATTTGGCAGCTCTTTATGGCACCAATGTTGATCAAGTATTTGCGATTCCCTTTGAGGCACATACGGCAATTCCTCGTATTCTCTATGTGAAATTACGGTATGCAATCGACAGCGAAATGGTCGTCAAAGCAACAGATTTCTTTGTTCGTAGAACTGGAGATATGTTCTTCAATATCGACAATGTCAATGCTGGGAAAAAAGATGTGCTGGATGAAATGGCAATTATTTTCGGGTGGTCGGATGCAGAGCGTCAACAATATGAAAAAGAACTGGAAGAGGAGATGACAATCGCAACTACTGTACAATAACATGCTATATTGGAGACATGAAGAACTTCTGCGAGATGAAGCATGAAAGGAGGATGTGCAAAAGATGCCTTTTCACAATCAAAAGATTTTGCCTGCAGCACGCAGTTTAAAGCAATTCGAACAATTATTAAAAAGTCCATTTGAATACATTGTTCTATTGGAAGTGCATGTTGGTAATCTTAAAACGCTTAAAACAGAAGCGGAGAAATACGGTAAAAAAGTGATTATTCATGCGGATTTGATACAAGGATTGAAAACGGATAATTTTGCTGCCGATTTTCTATGCAATGACATCAGACCAGCCGGCATTATTTCGACAAGATCGAATATGATCATGAAAGCTAAAGCCAAAGGAATTATAGCGATTCAACGAATGTTTCTCCTAGATACAATCGCTTTGGAAAAAAGTTATTCGTTGATTGACCAGACTTCGCCTGACTATATCGAAATGCTGCCAGGGGTTATTCCAGAACTCATCAATGAGGTTTTTGAAAGGACAGGCATTCCAATCATTAACGGAGGCTTGATTCGCACACAAAAACATGTCCAGGATGCATTGAATGCAGGGGCTGTCGCCGTAACAACATCAGATCATCAGTTGTGGGAGTCCTTCACCAAAGATTGAAAGTGTTGACAGCTTATTTTAAGAAGAATATACTAATGGCAAGTCAATAATAGTGGTTGAGCTTAGGAGTCCACATTTAAACCCTGCATTATGTAGGGGTTTAAATGTGGACTTTTTCATGTTCTAAATTCAACCTCAAAAAGAATAGAAATGAAGGTGGACTAAAGATGACACCCTTTTTAGGAGAGCTTGTTGGGACAATGATTTTAATTGTTTTCGGCGCTGGAGTCGTCGGTGGTGTGGTGATGAAAAAGTCAAAAGCAGAAAATTCCGGTTGGATTGTCATCACCGTCGGATGGGGACTTGCCGTAGCGATGGGCGTATACGCAGTTGGCGGGGCGAGTGGCGCACATTTGAATCCCGCGGTGACGCTTGGAATGGCTTCAATCGGTGAATTTCCTTGGGCAGACGTACCGATGTATATGTTGGCTCAAATGATTGGTGCGATTATTGGCGCAACCATCGTTTACTTCCATTACTTGCCTCACTGGAGGGAGACGGCAGACGAAGCGGCAAAGCTATCCGTATTTGCCACAATTCCAGCAATACGTCACCCACTCTCTAATTTAACGAGTGAAATAATTGGTACGTTCGTTTTGCTTCTTGGTTTACTAGCGATAGGGGCAAATGAGTTTACGGAAGGCTTGAATCCTCTAATCGTGGGTGCGTTGATTATTGCCATCGGGGTATCACTGGGTGGAACAACAGGCTATGCCATTAACCCAGCTCGTGACTTAGGGCCGCGTATTGCCCATTTCTTTTTGCCAATTCCCGGGAAAGGGAAGTCAGATTGGAGCTATGCATGGATACCAGTCGTAGGCCCTTTACTTGGCGGAACGTTTGGTGCACTGTTTTATCAACAAGTGTTTGAAGGGATAAATAGCATTGCATTTTGGGTTGTCGGCGGCATTGTGATTACAATATTGTTTGGTGCTCAGTATTCACTACGAAAAAATTTGGTGCAAGTCGCAAAATAAAGCGTCATAGAATTACTACTAAGTAAATATGTGGGGGAATAAAGGATGACTAAAAAATACATAATGGCACTTGATCAAGGCACAACGAGTTCACGAGCAATTTTATTCGATAAAAGCGGTAAGATTTTTCATACAGCCCAACAAGAATTCACGCAATACTTTCCTCAATCTGGATGGGTCGAACATAATGCAGATGAAATCTGGAGCTCCATTTTAGCTGTTATTGCAGGTGTGTTATCAGAAAAAAATATTACAGCCGAACAAATTGAAGGAATTGGTATAACAAATCAGCGTGAAACAACAGTTGTATGGGATAAAAATACAGGGAAACCGATTTACAATGCAATTGTTTGGCAATCACGTCAAACTGCTGAAATATGCGATGAGCTGAAAGAAAGCGGTTACAACGATCTGTTTCGAGATAAAACTGGCTTACTTATCGATGCGTATTTCTCAGGCACAAAAGTAAAATGGATTTTGGATAACGTACAAGGGGCAAGAGAAAAAGCAGAACGTGGAGACCTTCTATTCGGAACAATTGATACTTGGATTGTATGGAAATTATCTGGTGGGAAAAGGCATGTTACCGACTATTCCAATGCTTCGAGAACACTTATGTACAATATTCATGAATTAAAATGGGACGAAGAATTGCTCTCTATTTTAGACATACCTGCATCGATGCTCCCAGAAGTCCGTCCATCTTCTGAAATTTATGCGTATACGGAAAGTAGTCATTTCTTCGGCCATGCTGCTCCAATTGCTGGAATCGCTGGTGACCAACAAGCTGCATTGTTCGGACAGGCTTGTTTTGAAAGTGGCATGGTAAAAAATACGTATGGCACTGGGTGTTTCATGTTGATGAATACTGGGGATAAAGCAGTTAAGTCCGAACATGGTTTATTAACAACCATTGCGTGGGGGATTGACGGAAAAGTACAGTATGCGCTTGAGGGCAGTATTTTCGTTGCTGGTTCTGCCATTCAATGGTTACGCGATGGGCTGCGAATGTTCCGTAACTCATCCGAAAGTGAAGAATATGCTAGACGGGTCAAGTCAACAGAAGGCGTTTATGTAGTCCCAGCATTTGTCGGTCTTGGCACACCCTACTGGGATAGTGATGTCAGAGGTTCTATTTTTGGGTTGACACGCGGTACAGAGAAAGAACATCTTATTCGTGCGACATTGGAATCGCTTGCGTACCAAACGAAGGATGTGCTTGATGCAATGGAAGCAGATTCGGGGATCTCGTTAAAAACGTTACGTGTAGACGGCGGCGCGGTTGAAAATGATTTTCTCATGCAATTTCAAGCGGATTTATTGAATGTGCCTGTCGAGCGCCCTTTAATTAGTGAAACAACAGCACTCGGAGCTGCTTACTTAGCGGGTCTTGCCGTCGGTTTTTGGACGGATTGTTCAGAAATCTCGGCTCATTGGAATCTGGATCGACCTTTTGAACCGGAAATGGAACAGCAACAACGAGAAGATTTATATGAAGGATGGCAAAAGGCAGTCAGGGCAGCGATTGCTTTTAAGTAAGTGTTTTTTTGAGTCAGCAATGACATGCGCACCACCTTGTAACAATCGATAGAAATTAATAATAGTATACAACTAAAGAAATAGGCAGATATTATTCTATTTTGAAGGTGTAACAATCGATTATTACTAATTAGGGGTGTGCATTATGCCAGCAATAACAGGTAACGACTATATTGAACGAATTGATCAGCTAAATACAAATGTATGGATAGATGGTAACCGTGTGAAAGGTAATATATCTGAGCACCCCGCATTTAAGGGGGTTATGAAAAGTCAGGCGGCATTATACGATATTCAGTATGATGCACTAGTAAAAAATGTTATGACTTATCAATCACCGTTAACTGGAAATCCAGTAGGTATGTCTTATTTACAACCAAAGACGAAAGATGATCTAGCTAAAAGGCGAGCAATGGTTCAACAGTGGGCTAAATCGAACAATGGGATGATGGGAAGAAGTCCAGATTATATGAATACGGTGTTAATGGCGCTTGCATCATCTGCAGGTTTCTTAAACGGCAAAGAAAACTGTTTTCCGAGTAATATAGTAGCGTACTATGAGTATGCACGTGAAAATGATTTGTCCATGACACATACATTTATCGATCCACAAGTAAACCGGGCACGATTCTATTTCGAAGATTCGGAAGATCCGATTGCTGCGAAAGTAATGGAGAGAAACGAAGCGGGCATTATTGTAAAGGGTGCGCGGTTGCTGGCTACACAAGGTGGAATAACGGATGAAATAGTTGTTATAACAGCGGGCGGGGTAGATGATGAAGCGAATGGATTAGCGTTTTCTATACCTAGTAATAGTAGAGGCCTACGGTTCGTGTGCAGAGAATCATTTGTTGGGGGTGACTCCACATTTAACTATCCTCTAAGTTCGCGTTATGAGGAAATGGATACGATTGTTGTTTTCGACAATGTATTGGTTCCATGGGAGCGCGTGTTTTACTATGACAACATAGGTGTTGCAAACAGTTTTATGGCTTCTAGCTCTTTTTTACCATTTACGTTGCATCAAGTTGTTTCTAGACAGATTGTAAAAACGGAATTTGTTTTAGGGGTAGTCCAGTCTATCATCGACACTATTAATATCGGGGAATACCAGCATGTTCAAGAGAAGGCCTCTGAAATTATAGTGGCATTGGAAACAATGAAAGCACTGGTGATGAAATCTGAGGCTGAAGCTGAAATTGATGAATGGGGATTTATGCGACCAGATCGAACAACACTGCAAATCGCGATTAATCTATTCCCCAAGGTTTATCCAAGGTTTACAGAAATTATTCAGCTGTTAGGTGCAAGTGGATTGATGTCTATCCCGACAGAAAATGCATTTCAGTCAAGTATACGAAAAGATTTAGATCAATATTTGCAGTCTAAATCCAAAAATGCAGAAGATCGCGTCAAAGTTTTCCGCTTAGCATGGGATTTAACGATGAGCTCATTTGGTACACGCGAAACGTTATATGAACGTTTTTTCTTTGGTGATCCGATTAAACTTTCCAGTCAATTGTATAAATCCTACGATAAGGAACCTTTTGTGCAGCGAGTGAAGGATATTTTAGGATGAAATCTTAAATAAAAATGATTGCCCTCCTTAATGAGAGACAATCATTTTTTTCATGGAGAAAAAGGCGTGGCGGTCATAATCCATCTCAAGTTAAGCATACCCCTCAATATATCCAAAACGCACCGTTTATTAAAAATAAGCGGTGCGTTTGTCGCTTTTATTTCCATTTAAACCGCTCAGATTGACGTTTTTAATTGCTTCATAAGGGAAAGATAGTAGGGAGGTCTCAATTATTTAAAGAGGTGATTCTGTTGAATCGGTTATTTGCCATACTTGTTGTCACCGGTGTCCCACTCGTGATTGCCGGAGCGTTCCTAAATTGGTCGGATATCGTTATGTTCATCCTTTGCTGTATAAGTATCATCGGGCTTTCGGGATACATAGGCCGGGCGACGGAAAGTCTTGCCATCGTTAGTGGACCGAGGATTGGCGGACTGTTGAACGCAACATTCGGAAACGCCGTCGAGCTCATCATATCGATCTTCACTCTGAAGGCAGGAATGGTCGGCATCGTCTTGGCTTCGCTTACGGGCTCCGTACTTGGGAATTTGTTGCTTGTACTCGGGCTTTCCTTTTTTGCCGGAGGCATTAAATTCAAACGCCAAAATTTCAGTCTTCATGACGCGCGCTACAATTCGGGATTGCTGATTTTCGCTGTCATCGTGGCGTTTGTCATCCCAGAGATTTTCTCTATGTCGATGGATGCACAAACGACATTCAACTTAAGTATTGGCATCGCGGTAGTACTGATCGTCCTTTATCTTGCCGGGCTGTTCTTCAAGCTTGTTACACATCGCGGCGTATTTGCCTCTTCCGATAAGGCCGTGGAGGAAAAGGAAACGCCAGAATGGACGAAGCGCAAGTCGATTCTCGTCCTACTCTTAGCGACGATTACAGTTGCTTTCGTATCAGAGCAACTGGTTCATACATTTGAAATGCTTGGCGAAAAATTCGGGTGGACAGAGTTATTCATCGGTGTCATTATCGTCGCGATTGTCGGAAATGCGGCGGAGCACGTATCCGCTATTACGATGGCGGTGAAGGATAAGATGGATGTAGCCGTGGAGATAGCAGTTGGTTCTACGTTGCAGGTCGCCATGTTCGTTGCGCCAATCCTCGTCCTTATTTCGCTCATAATGCCGCAATCGATGGCACTTGTTTTCACTGTGCCAGAGTTGGTTGCAATGGTATCCGCAACATTCCTTGTCATCAATTTATGCAATGACGGCGAATCGAATTGGTTTGAGGGTCTCATTTTATTTGCCGCTTATCTGATTATGGGTATCGGTTTTTACCTCCTCTAATGTCCGCTGCTAGATGAAGACGTAGAATGTACTAAAAGTATACAATTAACTGGAGTCTCTCCCAAGAACCACACTTCATAAATCAGTGCTTTATGGGCATACTTTGAATACTATTTCAAAGTAGGAGGAATTTAAATTTGAATACCACTGAAAATAAGTTGTCAGTTTTTGCGTTAGGCGGTATTAATGAAATTGGGAAAAATATGTATGTCCTTCAGTATGAAGAGGACATTGTTGTCATTGACTGCGGTGCTAAGTTTCCGGATGAAAGTCTATTGGGAATCGATTTGATCATCCAGGACATTTCATACTTACAAAGAAATAAGGATAGGATACGGGCATTGGTTGTTACACATGGACATGAAGATCATATTGGGGGCATTCCCTACTTTTTGAAACAATTAAATGTACCGATTTACGCAACACGATTAACGCTCGGTTTAATTGAACTTAAGTTAAAAGACCATGGGCTTCTAAGACAAACTGAGCTAGTACTGATAAATTCCGATTCCGATTTGGAGTTTGGCACGGTAAGAGTGACTTTTTTCAAAACAAGCCACAGTATTCCCGATTGTCTAGGTATTGTATTTCATACACCAGAGGGCGCTGTCGTACATACAGGCGATTTCAAGTTCGATTTAACACCCGTCAATAGGGACTATCCAGATATCCATAAAATGGCCAAAATCGGTAGTGAGGGAGTGCTGCTTTTATTATCGGAAAGTACTAATGCGGAACGGCCTGGTTTTAATCCATCTGAAATACTTATAGGCGGGCATATTGAAGAAGCATTTCGTAAAGCCCGTCGGAAAGTATTTATATCTACTTTCGCTTCTAACGTTCACCGCGTACAGCAAGTAGTAGATGCCGCACAAAAAACGAACCGTAAGCTTGCATTGCTTGGTCGAAGTATGGTGAATGTCGTAGCCGTAGCTTCAGAACTCGGGTATTTGACTATCCCTGAAGGAATGTTAATTGATAAAAATGAAGTCAGGGGAATGGACCCAGAGAAGGTAGTGATTCTTTGTACGGGAAGTCAAGGAGAGCCTATGGCGGCACTGTCCCGTTTGTCCAGTGGGAATTTTCGTGAGGTAGAAGTCCAGCCTGAAGATACGGTTATTTTTGCTTCATCGCCAATCCCGGGGAATGAAAAAAGTGTGTCACGTATCATTGATAATCTATACCTTTTGGGAGCCAAAGTGATTTATGGATCTGGGACTGTAACAGGCATGCATGTTTCAGGACATGCATGTCAGGAAGAACTGAAATTAATGCTCACTTTAATGAAGCCGAAATATTTCGTACCGATTCATGGTGAGTTTAGAATGCTTTATCAGCATCGTTTATTAGCAGAATCCGTAGGGGTGGAAAGAGAAAATATTTTCATTATTAACAATGGGGATGTTGTGGATATTAATAACCGCGAGGCCCGCCAAACACGAAAAGTACAATCAGGAAATATTTTCGTAGATGGATTGGGCATTGGTGATGTTGGAAACATTGTGTTACGTGATCGAAAACTACTTTCTGAGGAAGGTATGCTGGTCATTGTTATTTCCATAAGTAAAACGGATGGTCAGCTTATCTCTGACCCAGATACAATTTCTCGCGGGTTTGTGTATGGGAGCGAGTCGGAAGCATTATTGAATGAAGTGAATCAGCTGGTGATAAAAAACATTAACAAATTGCAGGGGGCTAATGAGAATAAAAGAATTAATCTAAAACAGCATATAAAAAAATCGGTTGAAACATTTTTATATACTCAGACAAAAAGAAGACCGATGATACTTCCCGTCATTATTGAAATTTGAGCTGGGCACCTGAAAAAGAGCGAATTCCTTACAGATTTGGGGAGTTCGCTCATTTTTACTTTAAGTAGAAGAAGCCACTGTCTTAATGGTTTCTCCCAGTTTTAACACCATTAGCTTGTTGTCATCTAACTTTCTTTTTTCCCATTCGGCTAGTAGTCGATCAAGCGCTTCTTTCGGGGTATCATCGGCTAATCGGTAAGCACCATAATGCATTGGAATCATCACTTTTGACCGCGTATTGATGAACGCTTTAACCGCGTCTTCAGGACTAACATGCTGAGCAGCCATGAACCATTCCGGCTCATATGCACCAATTGGCATCAGGCAATAATCAATTGCGTACTTTTCTCCGATAGCGTGAAAACCTTCAAAATATCCGCTATCTCCCGCGAAATATATTGTTTGGTTTACATCTTTGATAATCCATCCACCCCAATGAGAGTGATTTGTATCTGTTAACGTTCTTTTTGACCAGTGTTGAGCTGGAACAAAGGCAATCGTTAATCCGCTCATTTGATGTTCATCCCACCAGTTAAATTCCACAGTTTTGCTGTATCCTTTTCTTTTAAACCAATTACCAAGTCCAATTGGTACAAAAAAGGTTGGATCACCTTTCAGCCTTTTAATAGAAGAATAGCTTAAATGATCATAATGACTATGTGAAATTAG
Source organism: Sporosarcina psychrophila (assembly GCA_020742515.1). Classification (GTDB taxonomy): domain Bacteria; phylum Bacillota; class Bacilli; order Bacillales_A; family Planococcaceae; genus Sporosarcina; species Sporosarcina psychrophila_B. The sequence goes on along the minus strand of DYWT01000087.1, from coordinate 8,230 downwards.
AACAATATCGATTGGCGGTAATTCATTTATTGGAAGGCCTGGCTTAGTGAGTCTTTTATCGGTCCCAAGGCGATTTGCCCAAACCGGATCTGTTAGGATGTTCAGTCCATTTAGTTGTATCAAAAAAGTGGAATGACCAATCCATGTGATTGTCGGGATTGTTCGGTTTGATTGTAAGAATAATTCTTCCGTTTTTTCAACCGACGGCACTTGGAATGATAAATCTTTCTGTTTGCCTTTTCGTTCTTTTCGCCACTGACGTAACTCCTTAAATGTGGCAAGTGCTGCATGTTTATCCGTATTTTCATAACGCATCTTTTTCATAGATAGACACCTCGAATGAATTCTTCATATTTTTAGTTTAACTTCATGAAAAGTATGACGGGCTTAGAATTGCTTACCCCCTATTATTAGTATATACCACAATTATAGCCGCTTCGTTCTCAAGAGTGGAAAATCATTTGTATGATCAATATTAACTGCGCTATCAAATTAATATACAGCGTAGTTCACGATATATAAAACCTCATTCTACTTAACTCTCCAATCATGGTAAAATAGTTTAAATAGTAAAATAAGTTAGGGTGAAAAGAATGGAAAAAACAACTCGTGCAGACGAGGGAAAAGCGAAAAATAATCTGAATGCAGGGAGTTGGATGACCCCGTATCCACATATAATAGAAGTTGGTAAAACGTATAGGGAAGCTGCAACCATGATGGACAAGCTTGGGTTAAGCTATTTACCCGTTGTAAATAAGCTAGGACATCTAGTAGGAGTGGTAACCCTTAAACAATTGGTGAGTATCTTCTTAAATGGAGATTCAGACGAGCAAATAAAGGGAAGTATTCGTACACGTGATTTATTACTAATTCAAGAAGATGCCAATTTGCTAGACTTATTTTCTTTACCACATAAATACTATTTAGTGGTAGATGATAAGAAAAAGCTAATTGGAATTTTGACAAATCAAGATATACTTGATGCGTTTTCGAAATATATTTATAAACTAAAGCAAACGGAAAATACAGCAGAAGTATTGAGTATAATCTTGGAAAAGGCTTACGAAGGTATCGCAGTAGTAGACGAAAATGGAATCTTATTAGAGTTCAATGAAGCTTATAGCCGCTTTACTGGTGTTAAAAGAGAGGATGCAATCGGACGTCACGTCACAGAAGTGATTGAAAATACGAATCTGCATATGACGGTTAAAACGGGTATTCCTGATCGGAGTGTGCTGCAAATAATTCAAGGGCAATCTATGATAGTGCATCGAATACCGCTTTGGAAAGACGGCAAAATCATAGGAGCCATAGGGATGTTGATTTTTGAAGGTGTGTCAGAAGTTTACGGGATACTTAATCGACTACAAAGCGAAAAGATGCTTAAGCAAAGTGAACCCAAAATGGTGACCACTCAAATTGCAGAGGATAGCCGCATAACAATCGATCAAATTATAGGCGCAAGTGAAAGTATTTTACGTGTAAAGCGATTGGCACGTAAAGCTGCAAGAACGACGGCAACAGTACTGGTTTCTGGTGAAAGTGGAACCGGAAAAGAGGTATTTGCTAAAAGTATTCATAATTTAAGCCCGTATTATAATGGACCATTCATAAGTGTAAATTGTGGGGCAATCCCTGAGAAACTATTTGAATCAGAGTTATTTGGTTACGAAGAAGGCGCCTTCACCGGTGCAAAAAAGGGTGGGAAACCAGGTAAATTTGAGCTTGCACAAAACGGAACTATTTTTCTGGATGAGATTGGTGAATTACCACTAGTTCTTCAAACAAAATTATTGCGGGTATTACAAGAAAGGGAAGCTGAAAGGGTAGGGGGAGTCCGAAAGTATACTGTAAACGTTCGGGTGATAGCGGCGACGAATCGGAATATAGAAAACATGGTTGAAGAAGGAACATTTAGAGAGGATTTGTATTATCGTTTAAATATCATTCGTTTGGATTTGCCGGCTTTACGAGAACGAAAAGAAGATATCCCTACATTGCTATCTCATTTTATAAAAGAAGTATGTGTCAGATACCAAATCCCTGAAAAACAATTTACTTCAGATGTCGTCGCAACATTAATTGATTATCCTTGGAAAGGGAATATTAGGGAGTTAGTCAATACAATCGAACATATTGTCATAATGACAGATAAACATATTGTCGATACAAGTGACCTACCCATCGTAATGAGAAATCAACAATTGGGAGACATAGAAACTGATAGCTCGCTGATTGAGCAGTTCAAATTATTCTGCAAACGCTTAAAGAAGTTGGTGGGAATAAATCAAAAGCAGCAAGTAAGTTAGGAATTCATAGAACAACGCTATATCAAAAATTAAGGAAATATAAAATACAGTAGTATTATGATACAAAAAACTACACAAAAACTACAACTGTAGTGCTGCCCCTACACTTTTTACGGAAAAAGTGAGATGAGGCAGCCTTTTTATATGCCTACTCTCCGACGATCGGATGATCTGAAAAACAATTTGTGTTCCAATAGGTGCTGAAATAAGGCTCTGTTGGACAGTTTTTATATATTTTTTTTGGGGGATTACTTCGCAGTTGTAAAAATTGGCATGCTTCTTGCATTTATATTAAGTAAGTAAAAAGAATGGAGTGAAGAATATGGAGCAATATGAGGTTTTTAGATCACCTCAGGTAACGGTTTATGGGCGAAATGCATTTAGCTGTGTGGGCAGAGAAACAGCCCTTAGAGGAAAGAAAGCCCTAATTGTAAGCGATAAAATAATGGCAAGCCTAGGTTATGTAGAGAAATGTATCGAATATCTTCAACTGGAAAACGTTCAAAGTGAAGTATACACGGGGGTAAATTCAGAACCGATTGATCAGTATGTTGAAGACTCACTATCTTTATTGAAAGACACAAAGTGCGATGTCATCATTTCGTTGGGGGGAGGAAGCTGTATTGATACGGCAAAAGCAATTGCTGTGTTGGCTACGAATGGCGGTTATATAGGCGACTATATGGGGGGAGCTAAAAGAGTATCAATTTCTCCAATACCGCATATCGCTATACCTACAACTGCTGGAACAGGTTCAGAAGTAACTGATGCAACAGTCATTACGAATACCAAAAATAATGAAAAAATGATGATTAAACAACCACAATTCATGCCCGCGGTAGCAATTGTGGATCCCCTGCTTTCATTGTCCTCTCCTAAAAAGGTGACCGCGGCTACCGGCATAGATGCATTAAGTCATGCAGTAGAAGCTTATTTATCCAAAAAGGCGCATCCAATGACAGATGTCTTTGCCTTATCAGCAATTCGTTTAATTGTCACGAACATAAAAAAAGCGTATGAATATCCGGAAGATGTTGCTGTGAGAGAAGCGATGTCCATAGGGTCAATGTACGGTGGAATGTCATTTTCAAACGCTTCTGTATGCCTCGTGCACGGCATGTCCCGACCTATTGGAGCAATTTTCCATGTTCCGCACGGAGAGTCCAATGCAATGCTTTTACCGGCTATCCTTGAATACAGCAAAGAAAGTTGTAAAGAAAGGCTTGCAACAATCGGACGAATATTTTCGAAGGAAGCAGAAAATATGAAAGTGGAAGAGGCAGCTGACTTTGCAGTCGAGCAAATAAAAAATCTCTGTTTAGATCTTAAAATTCCTAATTTGAAAGATTGGGGGATTGAAAAAGATAAATTTGAAAGCGCCATCACTAAAATGGCTTCGGATGCACTGAAAAGTGGAAGCCCTAGTAATAATCCACGTGTTCCTAGTCAGGAAGAAATTGAAAATCTATATCGCATTTGCTATGATTATCAATTTTCTGATGCGAAAGTTTCTACGCAGGTCTGCTAAGTCAACAAGTTTTTTGGGGGGGAATTTAAAAATGACCTATCAAGTAAAGGGGGAATAGTATGTTAGGTATGTTGGGGCTAATTGCATCTCTCGCTCTATTAATGTTTTTGACGATGAAGGGCGTTAACATAATTATTGGGGCAATTATCAGTTCACTTGTTGTTGCAATTACAGGAGGTCTTAATCTTGAAACGGCAATGACTGATTATTACATGACTGGTTTCACTGGATACTTTAAAAACTGGTTTCTAATCTTTTTACTTGGTGCTATTTTCGGGAAAGTAATGGAAGGTACGAAAGCTGCAGACAGTATTGCAAAATGGGTCACAGGGAAACTTGGACATTCCCGAGCTGTTTTTGCTGTCGTGGCTGCTGCCGCAATTATGACTTATGGCGGCGTCAGTTTATTTGTCGTAGGGTTTTCAGTTTATCCGATTGCGGTGTCTTTATTTCGTATGGCTAATTTACCGCATCGTTTCATTCCAGCTGCGCTTGTCTTCGGATCCATATCATTTACAATGACGGCTCCGGGATCACCGGAAATTCAAAACTTAATTCCAACCCAGTTTTTTGGAACAAAACCAACAGCTGGCGGATTAATTGGCGTATTAATGGCCCTTCTAATTATGACAGTTGGAGGCTGGTTTCTTGGCCGAATGGTTCGAAAGGCGGCAGAAAATGGGGAAGTATTTTCTTTGCCAGGTAAAGAGAATAAAAAGGAAAGCGAAGATGCTTCAGCTGCTATCGCTTCAGAAATAAAACCGAGTCAAGAAGAGAATAAAGCGCTTCCACCTATTCTTTTAGCCATATTGCCGCTTATTTCGGTTATAGCTATATTAAACATTATGGCAAATTTCATGTCTTCAACGGCAGCAGCACTCATTTCATTATCGGGTGGTATTTTTCTCGCAAGTCTATTAATGGCTAAATATTTAAAAGCTTTTTGGGATGCTTTAGCAAAAGGTGCACAAGATGCATTAGTTGCGGCAGCGAACACATGTGCAGTTGTCGGGTTTGGGAGTGTTGCTGCAAAAGTTTCGTCGTTTGACCAAGTAGTGGATACGCTAGTGAATATCCCAGGACCACCTTATTTAGGTCTTGCAATTGCAGTTACACTAATTTGCGGGATTACGGGCTCTGCTTCGGGTGGACTTGGGATTGCTCTTCCAATTTTAGCACCCATCTATATGGGACAAGGACTGGATCCTAACGCCATGCACCGTATTTCCGCGCTTGCTTCGGGAGGTTTGGACTCACTGCCCCATAATGGTTATGTAGTCACAACAATCCGTGCAATTAGTGGGGAGACGCATAAACGAGCGTATAAACCGATCTTTATATTAAGTGTTGTGATACCAACAATTGTGATGTTCTTGGCAGTTATTTTATATTCAATTTTCTAAGGGGGAAATAATAATGATAAAAAAAGTTTGAAAAACTTTATTAATGGTGAATGGGTAGATGCGAAGACAGAAAAATATGAGCAAGTTCCGAATCCTGCGACAGGAGAGATTTTAGCGGAAGTTCCTATTTCAACTGTAGATGATGTAAATGATGCAGTAAGAGCGGCAAAAGAAGCATTCAAAACTTGGAGTAAAACTGCTGTACCAAGAAGAGCGCGTATTTTGTTCAAATACCAACAGCTTCTTGTAGACAATTGGGATGACTTGGCTAAATTAATCACAATTGAAAATGGAAAAAGTTTTACTGAAGCGAAGGGCGAAGTGTTGAGAGGAATTGAGTGTGTTGAATTCGCAGCTGGTGCCCCCTCGCTTATGATGGGAAAACATTTGCCTGATATCGCGACTAATATTGAATCGGGCATGTATCGTTATCCGGTAGGTGTTATTGGAGGTATCACACCCTTTAACTTCCCAATGATGGTACCTTGCTGGATGTTTCCACTAGCAATTGCTTGTGGGAACTCATTCATACTTAAGCCTTCAGAAAGAACACCACTTCTTGCAAATCGTTTAGCAGAATTGTTAACAGATGCTGGACTTCCGGCAGGTGTATTCAATATTGTTCACGGTGCACATGAAGTTGTAAATAGCATGCTTAAGCATAAAGATATCCCTGCCATTTCATTTGTTGGATCACAGCCTGTGGCAGAATATGTATATAAAACGGGTGCTAGTCACGGCAAACGTGTTCAGGCTTTAGCTGGTGCAAAAAACCATTCAATTGTTATGCCAGATGCTGATTTAGACGCATCTGTAAAAGAAATAATTGGAGCAGCATACGGTTCAGCTGGTGAAAGATGTATGGCTTGTGCTGTTGTTGTAGCAGTTGGGGAAGTAGCAGATTCGCTTATTGAAAAACTAATGCAAGCCGCCGATGCGATTAAAATTGGTAACGGAATGGATGACGATGTATTTCTTGGTCCTGTCATCCGTCCGGAACATAAAGTGAAAACTGCTAATTATATTGAAACTGGCCAAAAAGAAGGTGCAGTTCTTCTACGAGATGGACGTGAAGATGCATGCATGACTGAAGGTGGTTACTTCATTGGACCAACAATTTTTGATAATGTTACGACTGAAATGAGAATTTGGAAAGAAGAAATTTTTGCCCCAGTACTTTCGATTGTACGTGTTGAAACGCTAGAAGAAGCGATTGAAGTTACGAATGAATCTGACTTTGGAAATGGAGCATGTCTCTTCACACAAAGTGGTCATAGCGTCCGATACTTCCGTGAAAACATTGAAGTTGGAATGCTTGGCGTTAACTTAGGGGTTCCTGCTCCAATGGCGTTCTTCCCATTCTCCGGCTGGAAAAATTCGTTTTACGGCGACTTACATGCGAATGGGTCAGACGGGGTAGAGTTTTATACGAGAAGAAAAATGCTAACTGCTCGCTGGTCATAAATGAAAATAACACGGTGCTATGATCACTATCAAATTTGATAAGAGAATGGAGCTGCTGATATGTACGATTATTTTATGCCAAATGTGAATTTCTTCGGTAGAGGTTCTGTCAGTGTAACAGGTGAAAGATGTAAAATTCTTGGCGGTAAAAAAGTGTTGATTGTTACAGATACTTTTTTAAGGGGACTTCGGGGAGGCCCGGTGGAAAAAGTCGTAAATTCATTAAAAAAAGAAGACATCGAAGCAATATTTTATGATGGTGTAGAACCGAATCCCAAAGACACAAATGTGGCTGATGGTTTGAAGATTTTCAGAGCCGAAAATTGCGATATGATTGTGACTGTTGGTGGAGGTAGTGCGCATGATTGTGGTAAAGGAATTGGCATCGCTGCGACACATGAAGGGGATCTTTACGAAGATTATGCCGGTATAGAAAAACTGGAATACCCACTTCCACCCCTCGTTTGTGTCAATACAACAGCTGGCACAGGGAGTGAAGTAACGCGCCATTGTGTTATCACACATACAAAGAAAAAGATTAAGTTTGTAATTGTTAGTTGGAGAAATACGCCACTTGTGTCAATCAATGACCCGGAACTGATGACAGGGAAACCTGCTGGCTTAACAGCTGCAACAGGAATGGATGCATTGACGCATGCTGTAGAATCCTACATTTCTCTTGGTGCTAACCCTATAACAGATGCAGCAGCGATTCAAGCGATTAAATTGATTTCAGGAAATTTACGACAAGCTGTAGCGTATGGAATGAATATGGAAGCTCGTGAAAACATGGCTTATGCTTCATTGTTGGCTGGAATGGCCTTCAATAATGCTGGACTGGGATATGTTCATGCGATGGCTCATCAACTTGGCGGTGTATATGATATGCCTCACGGTGTTGCAAATGCAATTTTGCTTCCTCATGTTGCACGATTTAATTTAATTGCCAATCCTCAGAGGTTTGCTGATATTGCAGAATTCATGGGTGAGAATATCGATGGTCTATCTGTCAGGGAAGCTGCGGATAAAGCGATTCAAGCAATTGAAAAAATTTCCCAAGATGTCAATATCCCAACGAACTTAAAAAATTTAGGCGTTAGAGAAGCGGATTTTGAATTGATGGCAAAAATGGCATTACAAGATGGAAATGCCATCAGTAATCCTATACAAGGTAATGAGAAAGATATCGTTTCTATTTTTAAATCTGCTTTTTAAACATGAAATTGCCAAAGTTTCTCTCTCCTTATAGGGAGGGGGAAACTTTGGCAATTTTTATTATTTACTTTTTTTCACTAGTATTGCATTAATTAAAACTAAAGATTAAAAGTTCCCCAAATCTTCAAAAATGTAATGAACCCAAAAGAAAAAGTCCTTTATAATGGTCTGTACAGGTAGTTCCTGTCCAAATCCACTAAAAAGGACTCACGCATGGACAAGAATACACTAAAAACTTCATTTGGTAAATGGGTTGGACCCATTAATTTTGATAAGCTTAGAAAATCTGTCGATTTACACAGACAGGATTA
>DYWT01000086.1 GCA_020742515.1 Sporosarcina psychrophila | reverse complement strand
CGCTCTCCTTTCCGGCTTATCGCGGGAGGCATCCACAAAGCGGCAAAGCGGTATTAGCAGGATTTCTTATTCATCCCTCATGTATTGGAACATTTGTTGATCACTTTCGATCGATTTATGGCACTCCGTGTTGCAAGTCTCATCCCCGAAAACGAAATGCTCTTTCTCACATACCATCCAGCGAAGGCACGTCTTCGTGGTAGCCGGAGCGATAAGACTGAAAGAGCTCTCCTTTCCGGCTTATCGCGGGAGGCATCCACAAAGCGGCGAAGCGGTATTAGCAGTAATTCTAATTCAGTCCTCATGTATTGGGACATTCTTTGATCACGTTCGCTCGATTTATGGCACTCCAAGTTGTAGAGTTCATCCCCGGAAAAGAAATGCGCTTTCTCAAAAAGATCATCCACAAAGCGGCGAAGCGGTATTAGCAGGAAATCTAATTGATTCCAAGTATTAAAAATTTTTCAGCGGCCTCCCAAAAGCCCTTGTAAAGCGCATGCGCCGTGCTCATTTTTTTCAACATATAGTAATTATTTTTAAAAAGGTGTTGCTAATTTTCCAACAATGAGGTAAAGTCTGTAATAACATAAGTAAACAAATCCAACTTAATAGTTTTTCTTATCTAGAGAGGTATAGGGACTGGCCCGATGACACCTCAGCAACCGCCATTTTGGCACGGTGCTAATTCCAGCAAGCCGGAAATGCGGCTTGGTAGATGAGGAGAAGACTTATTCAAATTTAGAGTCTACTTCCTTTATTAAATACAGGAAGAGACTCTTTTTTGTTTTTATAAATCCTTCCAATAAGTAACATGATTTCAAAATGAAGGTTTTTAAAAACGGATTTTCAAAACAATATTTGTGAAAGTAGGAAAAAGAAAGGAGAAAATATAGTTGTCGAAATTACTGGATACCATGAAAGAACGCATTTTAATTGGTGATGGGGCAATGGGAACCCTTCTTTACTCACATGGGGTGGATCTGTGTTTTGAAGAACTGAACTTGACGCATCCCGATCAGGTGCTTCACATCCATCAGGCATATATTGAGGCGGGTGCTGACATTATACAAACAAACACCTATGGCGCCAATTATATAAAGTTAGCACGTCACGGTTTAGAGGACAGCGTAAAAAAAATAAATAAAGCAGCTGTCCAAATTGCAAAAAAAGCTGCCGGCGAGAATACATTCATCCTTGGAACTATCGGGGGGATTCATGGTTCCCGAACATCTATCGGAACAAAGGATGAAATCAAGCGCAGTTTCAGAGAACAATTGTATTGCCTGCTACTTGAAGGGGTAGATGGACTACTTTTAGAAACCTATTACGATTTTGATGAATTAACAACTGTACTCAAAATAGCACGTGAGGAGACAGATCTTCCAATCATTACAAACGTTTCGATGCATGAAGCCGGAGTACTACAAAATGGCTTGGAGCTTGCGGACGCATTGCAACAATTAGAAGATCTAGGCGCTGATATAGTCGGCATCAACTGCCGACTTGGTCCACACCATATGTTGAAATCTTTAGAAACTGTCCCAGTGATGAAGCGTGCCCTGTTATCGGTGTATCCGAATGCCAGTTATCCAGGATATAAGGACGGTAAATTATTTTACGAAAATGAACCTGAATATTTCGAGAAAATTGCATTGAATTTTAGGAAGGAGGGGGTCAGTTTAATTGGCGGATGTTGCGGGACAACACCAGAACATATTCAAGCATTAGTGAAAGGACTTCCAAATCGAAAGCCGATTATAGAAAAGCTTGTTAAAAAGAAGGAAGCAAAAATAGAGGCTACGGAGTCTAAGACGAATGGAATGCAAACACCAACATTGCTTGAAACAGTGAAAAAAAGACATTCGATAATTGTTGAACTTGATGCGCCCAAACATTTAAATACGACTAAATTCTTCGAAGGGGCCCAGGCGTTAAAGGATGCAGGTGTAGACGCTATCACATTGGCTGATAATTCCTTGGCGACCCCAAGAATTTGCAATGCTTCAATGGCATCGCTTGTTAAACAAAAGATTGGGGTCACACCCCTTGTTCATGTGACATGCCGGGATCGGAATCTAATTGGCTTGCAGTCACACCTCATGGGATTACACACATTAGGTATCACTGAGTTATTGGCAATTACGGGAGATCCTACAAAAATAGGCGATTTTCCCGGTGCAACATCTGTTTTCGATGTGACATCCTTTGAATTGATTCAACTTATCAAGCAATTTAATGAAGGCATTTCAAAGTCAGGAAAGTCATTGCAACAGAAAACGTCCTTTACTGTGGCAGCGGCCTTTAATCCGAATGTTCGCCATTTAGATCGCGCCGTTGAGAGATTAGAGAAAAAAATAGAAGCTGGAGCCGATTATTTTATTACCCAGCCAATCTATAGCAAGGAAAAAATTATAGAAGTTTACGAGGCGACAAAACATATTGATACACCGATATACATCGGAATTATGCCGTTGACCTCGTCGCAAAACGCCGAATTTCTGCACAACGAGGTACCAGGCATTAAGTTGACAGACCAAGTACGAGCAAGAATGGCATTATCTAACGGGAATCGTGAACAGTCTACGAGAGAAGGGTTAGAAGTTTCTAGGGAATTGATCGATGTGGCACTTGAGCATTTTCATGGCATCTATTTAATAACACCCTTTATGCGTTACGACATGACTGTGAATTTAACGGAGTATATACACAGCAGAGTGGACGCCGTTGTTGCAAGGGAGGTGATTCAAACCGAAAGTATCGTCTATTAAAATATGAAAAATAAAAAATAAAGGGGATAACATACGATGGTAAAAGTACAAAGTTCAAATAACGGGTACCCAAGAATTGGTGGAAAACGTGAATGGAAAAGGGCATTGGAAAGCTTCTGGAATGGATCAATTTCAGAAGAAGAACTTTTGAAAATAACGCAAGAACTACGTTTAGATAGCCTTCGAAAGCAAAAAGAATTCGGTATTGATCTTATTCCGGTTGGAGATTTCTCGTTATATGATCATGTGCTGGACAACTCGATTATGTTTGGTGTCGTGCCAAAACGCTTTGCATACGCAGGCGGCAAGGTGCCTCTGGACACGTATTTTGCAATTGCCCGCGGAACTAAGGACGCGGTTGCTTCTGAAATGACCAAATGGTTCAATACAAATTATCATTATATTGTTCCAGAATTAGAAGGTGTAAAACCGAAACTAGTAGAGAACCGTCCATTGGCATTTTATAAAGAGGCAAAAGAAAAGTTGGGCATTGAAGGTAAGCCTGTACTTTTAGGTCCAGTTACATATATTAAACTGGCAAAGTCTTTCGGTGAAGAGAATTTCCCGACTTTATTAAAACAGTTTACGCCCTTGTATATAGAGGTGTTGAAAGAGCTTGAAGAGGCCGGCGTAGAGTGGGTTCAGATTGATGAGCCAATTCTTACAAGCAAGTTGTCAAAAGAGGATTTTGAACATGTGCAACAGGCATATGCAGAGATCCATGAGGCAGTGCCAACATTAAAAATTATCCTGCAAACTTATTTTGAAAAAGTTGCTAATTATGAAGCTGTTGCTGCGTTGCCTGTACAAGGATTGGGTCTGGATTTTGTTCACGGTGATTCACTTGAATTGCTGCAGAAATACGGTTTCCCTAAAGACAAAGTACTCGCAGCGGGTGTCATTGACGGTCGGAATGTGTGGCGAGCGGATCTGGATAGTAAATTAACAGTGTTAGAAGAAATTCAGGCTTTTGTTGAAAAGGAACGTCTTATTGTTCAACCGTCGGCTTCATTGCTCCACGTGCCGGTTAGTACACAACCGGAAGAAAAATTGGATTCAATTATAAAGGGAGGCCTTTCGTTTGCCGATGAGAAGCTTGCTGAAATCGTTATCCTTAGTAAGGGAGTCCATGAAGGAACAGAAACTATTGCGACAGAGCTTGAAGAGAGCAGAGATGCACTTACTCGCCTAAATAACTCGAAATACCGGCAAAACGTTGAAGTGAAAGAAACGATCGAAAAGTTAACTGAACAAGACGTGAATCGCTCATTACCATTTGCAGAACGGATTATCGAGCAACAACAACGCTTTAAGTTGCCTCTTCTGCCGACAACAACAATTGGGAGTTTACCGCAGACACCAGAGGTAAGGCAGACGAGATCCAAATGGCGCAAAGGGGAAATTACAAATCAGGCCTATGAGCAATTTATTAAAGATCAGATTGACAAATGGATTGAAATTCAAGAGGCTATCGGCATTGATGTTTTAGTTCATGGAGAATTTGAAAGAACGGATATGGTCGAATACTTTGGTGAAAAGTTTGAAGGTTTTGCAGTGTCGCAGTTCGGCTGGGTTCAGTCGTATGGTTCACGTTGTGTCAAGCCGCCACTCATTTTAGGGGATGTTGCATTTAGTCAGCCGATTACTGTGAAGGAAAGTGTCTATGCGCAATCGTTAACGACTAAACCGCTAAAAGGGATGCTGACGGGTCCTGTGACAATTTTGAATTGGTCCTTTGTACGCGACGATATTCCTCGTTTTGATGTATTGAACCAAATTGCATTTGCACTTCGTCAAGAAATTGAAGAGCTTGAAAAGAACGGCATTCGTATGATTCAGGTAGATGAACCCGCACTTCGAGAAGGTTTACCTCTTGATCCCGAGAAAAAAGATAGCTATTTGGATGCTGCTGTCTATGCGTTCAAACTAGCAACTGCTTCAGTTGAAAATGACACGCAAATCCATACACATATGTGTTATTCGGAGTTTAGCGGCATTATCCAATCCATTAGTGCGCTGGATGCGGATGTTATTTCGATTGAAACATCAAGAAGTCATGGCGAAATCATCGCGGCATTTGAGAACAATACGTATGATAAAGAAATTGGCTTAGGTGTTTATGATATCCATAGCCCGCGCGTTCCAAGCAAGGAAGAAATGAAACAAAATATTAATCGTGCCCTTAAAACCATTAATCCGAACCAATTTTGGATTAATCCGGATTGCGGTTTGAAAACAAGAAAAGAAGAAGAGACGATTGAAGGTTTGAAAGTAATGGTAGCAGCGGCGAAAGAAGTTAGGGAAAGTCAATTGGTTGCACAAAAGAATTAATTTTTTAAAATAAGTTCTTGAATAAGAGAGGCGTCTCCCCGTGCGTTAGTTAATGACGGAGGGGATGCCTTTTGTGATTGGTTGGCGAGGGAGATACGGTCGGTCAAGCGTAGTTTACGATCGGTTGCTGAGGAGATATGAGCGGTCGAGCGTAGTTTATGATCGTTTGCTGAGGAGATATGAGCGGTCGAGTGTAGTTTACGATCGGTTGCTGAGGAGATATGAGCGGTCGAGTGTAGTTTATGATTGATTGCTGAAGAGATATGAGCGGTCGAGTGTAGTTTACGGTCGGTCGTGAAGGATAGTACTCCACGGTATCTTTTAGTATACTATGGCACTACAAAGTGCGTACTACTTATTTTATTTTATTTGT
>DYWT01000085.1 GCA_020742515.1 Sporosarcina psychrophila | reverse complement strand
GGGGTAAGTTTCTCTGTTGCGGATGAATATGAAATGATGAAGGGCATCAACGGCACCTATTTCGATGAATCCATTAAAAACGGTTTGCCGAAACTGCATACAGCAAAGCACGCGGCGGAAGCAATGCTGACACTATCTTCTGCAACGAATGGTCGCGTTTCTCAAAAGGCTTTTGCAGCAGCGGAATTGGATACCGGCGTTGAACTGAAAGATATTTCAGCCGATCGCGCTGCAGAACGCTTTACGTTTGCAGGTATCACTGCACAGCCGCGAGAAGTGATTCCGACACCGGTATTCTCCGGTTCAAATAAACTTGGTCGCCGTTACTCGCCATTTACAACGAATATTGAACGGCTGGTTCCGTTCAGAACATTGACAGGCAGACAGCATTTCTATATTGATCATGAATTATTCTTGGAATTCGGTGAAGGCTTACCGGTTTATAAACCGACGCTTCCGCCGATGGTATTCGGACCACGGGATAAAAAAATCATTGGCGGACAAGATTCCCTCGTTCTGCGGTATTTGACACCCCATGGTAAGTGGAACATTCACACGACGTACCAGGATAATCAGCATATGCTAACGTTGTTTCGCGGCGGGCCGACTGTCTGGATTTCTAGTGAAAATGCAGAAGAGCATGGGATTGACGATAATCAGTGGCTTGAAGTGTACAACCGAAACGGTGTGGTTACTGCGCGTGCCGTCGTCAGTCACAGAATACCAAAAGGAACGATGTTCATGTATCACGCACAAGACAAACATATTCAAGTGCCAGGCTCTGAGATCTCAGAGGAACGGGGTGGAAGCCATAACGCACCGACGCGGATTCATATGAAACCGACGCAAATGGTTGGCGGATACGCGCAGCTCAGTTATGGATTCAACTATTATGGACCAATCGGAAATCAGCGGGATGAGTATGTAGCAGTCCGCAAGATGAAGGAGGTAAACTGGCTTGAAGATTAAAGCACAAGTTGCAATGGTTATGAATCTAGATAAATGTATTGGTTGCCATACTTGCAGTGTTACGTGTAAAACGACATGGACAAACCGTGAAGGCGCGGAGTATATGTGGTTCAATAACGTTGAAACAAAACCGGGAATCGGCTATCCAAAACGCTGGGAAGACCAGGAACTTTACAAAGGTGGATGGCAAATTAATAAAAAAGGTAAGTTGGAGCTGAAATCGGGTTCGAAACTATCGAAAATTGCCCTTGGTAAAATTTTCTACAACCCGGATATGCCCGAGATGAAAGACTACTACGTGCCATGGACATATGATTACGAAAAACTGACGTCTGCACCAGACAGTAAGCATACGCCTGTTGCTCGTGCAAAGTCTGTTGTGACGGGTGAATACATGGATCTCGAATGGGGGCCGAACTGGGAAGATCAGCTTGCCGGAGCTCATATTACCGGGCCTATGGATCCTAATATCGAAAAGATAGAAGAAGAAATTAAATTCAACTTTGAACAAGCGTTTATGATGTACCTGCCAAGGTTGTGTGAACACTGTCTCAATCCGAGCTGTGTTGCTTCATGTCCTTCAGGCGCGATTTACAAGCGGGATGAGGATGGGATTGTCCTTGTTGACCAAGAAGCTTGCCGTGGCTGGCGCTATTGTATGACTGGCTGTCCTTACAAGAAAGTCTATTTTAACTGGAAAACGAATAAGGCCGAGAAATGTACATTCTGTTTCCCGCGCATTGAGTCAGGATTGCCGACTGTCTGTTCTGAGACATGCACAGGCCGGATTCGCTATTTAGGCGTTCTTCTATATGACGCAGATCGTGTTCTTGAAGCAGCTTCTACACCGAACGAAAAAGAGTTGTATAAAGCACAGATTGATCTCTTTCTTGATCCAAATGATCCTGAAGTTATCGCCCAGGCAAGAAAAGATGGGATTACAGAAGAATGGATTGAAGGCGCTCAAAATTCGCCGGTCTATAAATTGGCGATTGAGTATAAGCTTGCATTCCCGCTTCACCCTGAATACCGCACGTTGCCAATGGTCTGGTATGTTCCACCATTGAGCCCAATCATGAATTACTTTGAAGGAAAAGACTCGATTAAGAATCCGGATATGATTTTCCCGGCAATCGAGGAAATGCGGATTCCGATTCAATACCTTGCGAATATGCTCACGGCGGGGGATACCGAAACTGTGAAAGGTGCGCTACAAAAAATGGCAATGATGCGTTCATATATGCGTGCCGTGTCATCTGGAAAAGAATTCGATGAATCACGCCTAGAACGTGTTGGTCTGACTGCTCAGCAAACGAAGGCGATGTACAGACTACTGGCAATCGCAAAATATGAAGACCGTTTTGTCATCCCGACGGCTCATAAAGAGGGCCACATGAATGCATACCGTTCTCAAGGCTCCGAAGGTTATGCTGAAATGGGCGACTACAGTATGGGCACATCGGAAAGTCCATACAGCTATGCGGGAATAAAACAAGAAGATAGTAGCTGTGATGGTTGTGGCACGCAGCCCCAAGCGAAATCGGGCAAAGAAATTTACGAAGAGAACTTCTACGGGGGGATTTGGCGTGATTGATCTGCAGAAGCTGTATAACGAAAAACATGCATTTGGCTTCTTCGCACAGCAACTTACGTACCCGGAAAAAGTGAGTTTTCAACCGTCGGTCATGGAAGAGTCATTTGACTCTTCTCATCCGGCGTATGTGCATATTAAAACATACTGGGAGCTAATGCATGAATACAGCTTCGATGACATCCAGGAAATGTATACATATACGTTTGATTTCCAGACAGACTCGACGTTGTTCATGACCTATGTAAAGTATCAGGATGCGAAAGATCGCGGTCAAATGCTTGCTAAATTGAAAGTGCTTTATGAAATGTTCGGATTGAATATGCCAGCTGGTGAACTGTCTGACTTTTTACCGCTTATGTGCGAATTTATTTACGCGTGTGAGTGGGTAGGTGATCCAAGGGCAGAACAAAGTTTTGGTATGCTTCTCGCAGTAATGGAGGATGGAACATATCATCTGTTAAAAGCGCTGGAGAAATATAATAGCCCCTACTTCCATCTAATTAAGGGAATGAGGGAAACCTTTAAGTCATGTGCTCTTCAGGAGGCGACTACAAATGGGTAATCAATTTTTATGGGTCATTTTTCCTTATCTTTGCATGGCAACATTTGTTGTAGGGCATATTTTCAGATATCGGAACGACCAGTTTGGCTGGACTGCAAAATCAAGTGAATTTATCGAAAAGAAACAGCTGATGATAGGTAGTTTACTGTTCCATATCGGCATCATGCCCGTAATAGCGGGCCATGTCGTGGGGCTTGCTGTTCCGAAGGAGTGGACGCAGGCGCTTGGCATAAGTGATCATATGTACCATATGGGTGCTGTATGGGGCGGGGGATTTTTTGGAGTCGTCACGTTCTTGGGGATGTTCATTTTAACGTATCGCCGTTTTGCATTGAAAAATGTACGTAAATTGTCAACAGCTTCAGATTTAATCGTTAACTCACTTTTGTTGTTCATTGTTTTCATCGGCATGTATAGTGTGATTGCGACAAGTATTACACAACCGGAGTTTGATTACCGCAGTTCCATTTCGATATGGTTCCGATCCTTACTTATCTTTCGGCCTGAGGGTGCTTATATGTTAGGTGTTCCGCTAGCATTTCAGCTGCATGTATTATCCGGGTTCCTTATTTTTGCAATGTGGCCATTTACTAGACTCGTTCATGTGTGGAGTGTACCGTTGAATTATGTGGGAAGAAGCTATATTCTATATAGAAGGCACCGTAATAACTAAGATAAGTATCTTGAATCTAGATAGCGAACATAATAAAAAAGGTACGTTTGTTCTATATAGCTTTTAAAAAAAGAGGGAAAAGGTCTATATAAGTTGAAGTATTAAATCTGGTACATATACTGAGCGAAGGCGCCCCCTAGCGCCGCAGTGGTCCAATGGGATTCTTTATTTCAACTTATAGAGTTCGCCTGTTTCCAGACGGGGAGAAAAAGTAATGTTCGAAAACCAAGCTTTCAATTATCAGCAGGAAATAGAACGGTTGAAAGACTTATTTGAATTCGACTTTGTCGCTTTAGCACTTGTCCAGTCGGTTGAAAGTCGTTTTGCTCACAAATGGGAATATGTAAGCGGCAATCGAAGTAATCGATATAGACGTATTACTTTACAAACTGGAAAAGGCATTGCAGGCCATGTGTTTAAAACAGGGAAACCGCTTTTCATTCAAGATGTAGCTACTACTCTTGCACCAAATGATTTGTTTAATTATCCCATCGTCGTTGCAGAAGGATTGAAAAGTTTTGGAGCGATTCCGCTCTATAAGTACAATCGTGTAAATGGGGTATTGCTAGTTGCATATCGTGATGACAAAAGGATGACTACTGAAACGTTTATAGAATTCGAAAATAATGTTGGACCAAATTTCGGTCCGTACTATAGTAAGGAGATGGTCAAGCATTGATGCAACTCGGGGATTTTCAGTTGACAGACTTGTTAATGAAAATGTACGACAACACTGCTGAAGCTATCTTCTTTTTTGACTTCAGCGGAAAAATCATTGCCATGAATAGTGCCGCGGAACTTATTTTGGATGCAGAAGTGCTGGATAGCATGGCTGAGGGAGATGTACGGGCAATTTGCATGTCCTGCAAAGGGTATACGAGTGAAACAGAACTTCAGACATGTCTGTCGTGCTATTTAATAAGCCCTCAAGATGATTTTAGTTCATTTCAAGTCTATTTAGATACGCGGGGAAAAGGGATAATCCCTTATACAGCAAGTTACCAAACGATTGATGCGGAAAATGGAATCCGTGTATTCATGCTGAGGGATTTGACGAAACAATATAAAACGCAAGAAACGCTTAATCAAAAGACGATGATGAAAAATGTGATTAAAGCACAGGAAGATGAAAGGAAGCGGCTGTCGAGGGAATTACACGATAGCGTAGCTCAAGAAATGCTTAGTTCGCTTGTAGATTTACGTGTGTTGAAGTATATGAATATAGATGCGGAAGTGCTTAAGAAAGTGCAACAGACAGAAGGTTCACTTATGCGTTTACTGGACGATATTCGTCATTTATCTGTTGAACTGAGGCCGGCTACTTTGGATGATCTTGGGCTTGAAGCTGCTTTTAGAACGCATTTTAAATGGATTGAAAAGAATTATGGACTTATCGTTCACTTTACTGCTGAACTTGAAGCGAAAAGGTATGAAGGTGAAATTGAGACAGTTGTTTACCGGGTTTGTCAGGAAGCCATTCTTAATGCGCTTAAATATGCTGGTACAGATGAGGTTTCGGTTCGACTTTTTGAGCGCGCCGGGCATCTTGAATTGATGGTTATTGATGAAGGATCAGGGTTTGATAAAAAGATTATAGATCCAAGTGGAACAGGTCTCGGTCTTTATAGCATGAGAGAACGTGCAGAACTGGTAAATGGGCAGCTTGTTATCCAATCGGATATCGGCAAAGGGACATCCGTACGTTTAGAAATCCCACTCACAGTACCTGTGAAAAAGGAGGGAGGAAACCGATGAAAATTATAATTGCGGACGATCATGCCGTGGTTCGTAGCGGTTTTATGCACATTTTGAACTTTCAAGATGATATGGAAGTAGTTGCCACTGCCGCCGATGGTTTGGAAGCCTATGCCTTGGTTGCGAAGCTCCGTCCCGATGTGTTGCTTTTGGACTTAAGCATGCCTCCCGGAGAAAGTGGATTAATTGCTACGGGGAAAATTAATGAGGATTTTCCTGAAACAAAAATCCTCATTTTGACAATGCATGATGACGAGGAGTATCTATTCCATGTGCTGAAAAACGGAGCATCCGGTTATGTACTTAAAAACGCGCCAGATGGAGAATTACTTTTAGCAGTTCGTACTGTTTACGCGGGTGATACATATATCCATCCCGCGATGGCAACTTCGCTCGTTCGTGAGTTCGTCAAACATGATGCGGGGATAACGGAAGACGATCCCTTTAAGATTTTAACGAAACGTGAAATCGAAGTTCTTCCGCTCGCAGCAAAGGGCTATGGAAATAAAGAAATTGCAGAAAAACTGTATATTTCCGTTAAGACAGTCGAAGCGCATAAAGCTAGGATTATGGAAAAACTTCAATTAAAGAACAGGCCCGAACTTGTTGAATATGCGTTGCGGAAAAAACTATTAAACTTTTAGCGGAAAGGTGTGTTTCAAATGGCTGAAGCACAAAAGTTCAAGTTTGACTTACCGGCTTTGCGTGTGCTTGAAAATGAACACCGTTATTTGGAATACTTAATGAGCGGCTGGCATACGATTGTCCTTGCTTTTGAGAGGGATATTTATACGGTTGAAGAAGGTCATCAGGCGTTGAAGTCGCTTAGAAAACTCATCGTTGAATTCATTGAACCGTTAAAGAACCATACGGACAAAGAAGAAGAATTTCTCTTTCCGATGCTTGCTCAGTATGTTGGATCGGAACAGGGACCCGTCAATGCAACGGAAGAAGAACACGAAGAAATCGATGCATATATCGGTCATTTTCTCCACCACACATTAGGTGATGTAAGCCACTTTTCGATGGAAGAAATGAAAAAAGTTGTTCAAGATGCTGCAGAAGCGTTTGAGGTCATAACCGTTCATTTTGTAAAAGAAGAATCAGTGTTATTTTTAATGGTTAATAATATCCTTAACATAAAAGAGCAAGATAAACTCTATGAGCAATTATATACATCAATACTTTAGTAGGTTTTGTTAGAGATTGCTTGATATAGGGAAAACCCTTGTAGGCAAAAGGGGGAGTACCTACTACTTATCGTAAAATAATATATCTATAATTAAAGCAGGGAATCAATGTCGAATTCATTCAAATAAATAATGATTGGATTGATCTTTGATGAATAAAAAAATACAATTGCCATTACAAACGGCGAATTTAGTAGTCGGTTTCATGGTATGGGTGCTAATTTCTTCACTGTTACCATTCATCCGTGAGGATATTGCGATCCCGGCGGAAAAACTTGCTATTGTAACAGCTGTTCCGGTTGTACTAGGGTCCATCCTTAGAATACCGCTCGGCTATTATGCAAATATCTTTGGCGCAAGAATAATCTTTTTTGCGAGTTTCATATTACTCTTGTTTCCTGTGTTTTACATAAGTTCTGCGTCGACGTTCGCAGATCTGATTATTGGAGGTACATTCCTCGGAATCGGAGGGGCTGTATTCTCTGTTGGTGTAACATCGCTTCCTAAGTATTATCCAAAGAAAAAGCATGGTCTCGTCAATGGTATTTACGGAATGGGAAATATGGGGACTGCAATTTCAACCTTCGCGGCACCAGTCATCGCAACGCAAGTAGGTTGGTCGATGACGGTCAAATTCTATCTTGTACTACTGCTTATCTTCGCAGCTTTGAACTTCATATTTGGTGATAAGCACGAAGTAAAAGTGAAAACACCGATTCTCGAGCAAATCAAAGGCGTTTATAAAAATGAGAAACTGTGGTTCTTCTCTCTATTCTATTTCATAACGTTTGGCTCGTTTGTTGCATTTACAATTTTCCTTCCCAACTTTCTGGTCACGTACTTTGAACTGGAGAAAGTGGATGCGGGTATGCGGACTGCAGGTTTTATCGTAGTCGCGACATTTCTGCGGCCAGTCGGTGGATGGCTTGCTGATAAATTCCAGCCGTTGTTCTTATTGATGGGTGTCTTTGCGGGTCTTACGTTTGCCGCTATTATTCTCGCATTTTCACCGTCGATTGAGTTGTATACGGTGGGTAGTATGTTAATCGCTGTCGCTGCTGGAATCGGGAATGGCGTCATTTTCAAACTTGTTCCGTTTTATTTCAACAAACAGGCGGGGATTGCCAACGGAATTGTATCGATGATGGGCGGTCTAGGCGGATTTTTTCCTCCTTTGCTGCTATCGGTTATCCACTCGATGACAGGTTCCTATTCAATTGGTTTTATGGCGTTCTCTCAAGTGGCGCTCGTAAGCCTGGTCCTCGTCATCTGGCTCTATTATATGGATCGGCTTAGCATGTCTGCAGAAGTTTTCAATTCGACAGGACAAGGTATTCTTGTAACGGATGTGACAGGAACGATTGAATCGGTGAACCCCGCGTTTACCAAACTGACTGGCTACACGGAAGAAGAAGTAGTGGGCAGCAATCCGAATATGTATAGTTCCGGAAGACACTCGAAAGAGTTTTATACGTCAATGTGGAGTCAAATTGGTCAAGAGGGCTTATGGCAAGGCGAAGTATGGAATAAACGCAAAAACGGTGAGGAATACCTTGAACTGCTGTCAATCAGTGCAGTGAAAGATGATTCCGGAGATATAACCCGTTACGTCGGAACATTCAGTGATATAACGCCGAGAGGCTGAGAGGGCATCCGGTCGAACAGACCGGTAGCCCTTGCTTCAATTTAGAGGGGGAGAGAAGGCTGTTGAAAAACCGGTATTCGAGGCAAACATTATTTAAACCTGTAGGACAGGCGGGACAAGATAAGTTAAGTTCGGCCCATGTTGTCATTATTGGGTGTGGCGCATTAGGCTCATCCGTTTCAGAGACGCTTGTTCGGGCAGGAGTAAGAAAACTGACGATTGCAGATCGGGATTATGTCGAGCCTTCTAATTTGCAAAGACAACAGCTTTTCACTGAACAAGATGCGCAGGACGGGAACCCTAAAGTAATTGCAGCCGCCGCTCGTTTGAAGACAATCCGGCAAGACGTTGAAATTGTTACTATCCTTGACCATGTAGACGGCTCGATAATGGAGCAGATCACTGATGATACTGATTTAATCATGGATGCGACAGATAACTTCGAAACGCGCCTGTTGATAAATGATCTTGCATGGAAAAAGAATATTCCATGGATTTACGGGGCATGTGTAGGCAGTTCGGGTTCGATTTTTCCATTTGTACCAGGTGAGTCAGCTTGTTTCCGCTGTTTGTTGCCGGTTTTACCTTCGGTTAATGAAACTTGCGATACAACAGGAATTATTGCACCTGCCGTTCAAATTACGGCTGCACATCAAAGTGCGGAAGCGCTGAAGTGGCTAACAGGGAATAAGGATGCGATGCGTACGAAGCTGTTCCATTTCGATGTTTGGAACAATACACATGTAGAAGCAGGGATTTCTCGTCTGCGGAACGAAGTATGTGAGACATGTGGAAATTCGCCCACATATCCTGCACTACACAGTGCAGAAGGAACTATATATGCGGTGCTATGCGGACGAGATACGATACAGATTATTCCGGATGCAAGCCGCTCATTGACGATTACAGATGGCGAAACAGTCGCTAAAAGGTTGGGGGTGCCTTATAAAGTGACCCCGTTTTTCGTGGAATTCAATACGGAGGGGTATCGCTTTATTTTATTTGGAAATGGCCGTTTATTAATCCATGGACTTAAGGATATGAAAATAGGTCGTAAATTGTACCATCAATTTTTCGGGTAAATTGGAGGGATATACTTGTCACACTTGAACGACTCGGATAAAGAGAGAAAACTTATTTTTTGTGTTTTGACGACGAGCGATACGCGAAATGTGTCGAATGACAAAAGTGGCTGGACAATCCGGCAAAAGCTTGAATTAGCGGGTCATCATGTCTTTGAATCATGGATCTGTCAAGATGACAAGATGGAAATCGAATCAATCGTAGAAGAATGGCTGCAAAATCCGAACGTTAATGCAATCATATCAACAGGTGGGACGGGCATTGGTTTCCGTGATGTCACAATTGAAACTGTATCGCCTTATTTCACGAAAAGGATAGATGGCTTTGGAGAATTGTTCAGGTATCTGAGCTATACAGAGGATGTTGGAACGAAGGCATTATTAAGCAGAGCGGCGGCGGGTGTAATTAAAGAGAAGGCGTATTTTGCACTTCCCGGATCTGTGAAAGCAGTTGAACTTGCGATGGATAGGCTGATCTTGCCTGAGGTTCACCATATCGTCCATGAGCTGACGAAGCATCTGGACGACTGATTAATGTATAAAGAAGACCAGCAAATGCTGGTCAGACAGTCATTTTAAGCTTGTCGATTGTAATCCCCATTTTTTCCGCCGGTCTTTTGCAGAAGCATTGTCGGCCCTATGACCATTTCTTTTCCAGCCGCTTTGCACATGTCGTAAATTGTCAGCGCAGCAGCTGAGGCGGCAGTGAGTGCTTCCATTTCAACACCCGTCACGCCTTTTGTTTTCACTTCGGCTTCGATTAGCACTTCATAATAACCAGCTGATTCGTCGATATTCCATTCGAAACGGATATTGACGCCTGTCAGTGGAATCGGGTGGCACATGGGAATGATGGAGGAGGTACTTTTTGCCGCCATGATAGCAGCGACTTGGGCGACTGCAAATACATCCCCTTTTTTATTTGTACCTTCCGTAATTTGTGAATGAATTAATTCGTTAACGATGATGGAAGATTTTGCGATTGCTGTCCTTACTGTTTCTGCCTTGTCGGAAACATCGACCATTTTCGCACGGCCTTGTTCGTTGAAATGTGTGAGCTCTGACAATGGAGTCATTCCTTTCATATCATACATAATGTTTTCAGTATAGCAGATAAAAGAGGAGGATCCTTATGGTAGAAATGAGAAAGCCTATACAGGTGTCGGAAGCTATCTGTCTTGTTATGGAAAACGTCCATATGACGGGTACAGAAGCGATTGCACTTGAACATACATATGGCAGAATTCTTGCCGAACCGATTATTGCAAAACATGATGTGCCTTCATTCGACAGGTCACCTTATGATGGATTTGCGGTCCGTGCAGAAGATACAGTAGGCGCCTCGGGGGATAACCGTATACCGTTCACTGTAATTGGTGAAATAGGTGCAGGACATGTAGCGGACCGCGGCATTGGTTCTAGGGAAGCATACCGGATTATGACAGGTGCCCCGATTCCAGATAATGCCGACGCGGTTGTCATGCTAGAGCAGACGACCGAAGGAAAAGACAGTTTCACGTTGCGAAAACCATTTAGCCAAGGCGAAAATATATCTTTTAAAGGTGAAGATGCAAAAGAAGGTGAACGTTTAATTGAGGCTGGGGCATTTATCCATCCAGGTACAATTGCGCTCCTTGCGACATTCGGTTATGCAAAAGTTAACGTAGCCAAGCGTCCTATCGCTGGTATTCTTTCGACAGGGACGGAATTGCTTGACGTGTCCGAAGAACTTGCGCCTGGAAAGATCCGAAATTCAAATGGGCCGATGATTGCAGCGCAACTAACACGAATGGGAATTGGCTACACATCATATGGTATGCAGGTGGATGATCTCGATACGTGCACGGAAGTAGTTGAAAAAGCGCTTGCTGAAACGGATTTACTGATTACGACAGGCGGTGTTTCCGTCGGAGATTATGATTATTTGCCTGCTATTTACGAGCGGCTCGGTGCTAAGGTTTTATTTAACAAAGTTGCGATGCGTCCGGGAAGCGTGACGACGGTCGCTGTGCTAGGTAATAAACTTTTGTTCGGTCTATCGGGAAATCCTTCCGCCTGTTTTACGGGTTTTGAATTGTTGACGAGACCTGCGATTCTTGGCATGCAGGGGGCTATCACACCCTATATGCCGCGTATGACAGTGAAACTCGGCGAAGACTTCGCAAAGCCGAATCCTTTCACGCGCTTCATTCGTGCATTTTGGGAAACAACGCCTGCGGGTATCGTTGCAGTGCCTGCGGGCTTTAATAAATCAAATGCGGTTTCATCGATTGCACGGGGGAATTGCCTGATTGTCTTGCCAAGTGGAACGCGCGGGTACAGGACTGGAGCAGATGTCGATATTCTATTGCTCGGAGCTGAGCAAGGCATCGGTGAGTGGGTACTATGAAGACGCTTCATATAGTCGGCTATAAAAATAGCGGCAAGACAACACTTATTGCGAGATGGGTTCGTTTACTGAAAGACAAAGGTTTTTCGGTCGCCGTATTGAAACATCATGGACACGGGGGGCAACCTGCTATGCCCGATTCCGCGACAGATACGATGCAGTTTTTCGAAAGTGGTGCGGACGTTTCGATTGTTGCAGGCGGCGGTGCGGTACAATTACTGTTGAATGAAGAGACAGAATTCGTCGGAATGAAAGAATTAGCTACGATCAGCAAACCGGATATTCTACTCGTTGAAGGGTATAAGAAAGAACAAGGAGAGAAAGTGGTCCTTCTGAGGAATAACGAAGATTGGGTATCACTGTGTAAATTGGATAGCATTCAGCTCATCGTCGGGTACACGGAAAGCGCAATTGGGATTTCGCATATTACATCTAGGCTAGACGTTGAGCAATTGGATGGATGGCTACTTGACTGGATTGAAAAGGAGGATGGCAATGAAACCGTTTGAAATTGTTGAAACACCAATTGAATCGCAAAAGTATACGGATTATGTCCTCCATGCAGGTGCGGGCGCCGTCACTGTATTTACAGGCCATGTACGGGAATGGACGCATGGGATTCGTACATTGTATTTGTCTTATGAGGCATATGTTCCGATGGCGGAAAAGAAACTGGTACAAATCGGGGCGGAAATGGAAGCGAAATGGCCGGGCGTAAAAGTGGCGATTGCCCATCGAATCGGAGAGATGCATATTTCAGATATTGCGGTAATCATTGCAGTTTCCTCACCGCATCGTAAAGCGGCCTATGAGGCGAACGAATATGCAATTGAACGCATCAAAGAAATCGTGCCCATCTGGAAAAAAGAAATATGGGAAGATGGCGAAGAGTGGATTGGCGGTCAGAAAAAGTATCCTGAAAAGGGGATTGAGCAGAAGTGATTAAAGTAAGCTATTTTGCAAGGCTGCGTGAATTGACGGGTAAGCCGGAAGAAACAATTGAACGTGAATCAATGACTGTCCGTGAACTGCTGGATTGGGCGGAAATGACGTATCCGGGTTTTGGAAAAGATACCGTGCATGTCGCGGTAAATGAAGAATATGCCTTAAAGGAAGATTTCATCCAATCGGGTGATGTCTGTGCATTTATTCCACCGGTGAGCGGCGGATGACAAAGACGGTGGGCATTGTTTTAGCGGGCGGATTATCACGGCGGTTCGGTTCGCCGAAAGCGTTCGCTAAACGTGGAAATCAGTACTTTTATGAATGGGCAATGGATGCTTTGGCTATATGCTGTGACGAAATTGTTGTTGTGACACGGCCGGAACATATGGAGCGTTTTCCTAGCCATGTGCATATTATGACCGATTTAGTGGCATATGCAGGACTCGGTCCGCTTGCAGGGATCCTGTCTGTGATGGAATCCGTGGAAGCGGACCGCTATGTAGTATTGCCGTGCGATATGCCATATGTAGATGGATCGGTCATGTCGAGGTTGATGAAACACCATGAAAGAGGTATTACCGCGGTTGTATCGGATGGACGGTATCATCCGCTTGTATCCATTTGGGATGAAAAGTTGAAAATTGCTGTGAAAAAAGCGGTAGAAAATAGTCAGCTAAGTGTGATGAACATACTCTCTATTACTAATACAGTATGGATTAATGGAAGCACTTTGACTGATGATGAAAAAAGGGTGTTCATGAATGTGAATACACTTGAAGCCCTGGAAAGGGGATGAAGTTTTGGAAGCAATCCTAGATAAGCTTGGACGACCGATTCGGGATCTTCGGATATCAGTGACGGATCGATGTAATTTTAGATGTGCCTATTGCATGCCGAAAGAAGTTTTTGGTGATGATTACGTATTTCTACCAAAAAATGAACTTCTATCCTTTGAAGAAATTGAGCGGTTTGCCAAGTTATTTGCACTACTTGGTGTGGAAAAACTTCGTTTGACGGGCGGTGAACCGCTTATGCGTCGCGATCTGCCGAAGTTGATTGAAAAACTGATGAAGATTGAGGGCGTTGAAGATATCGGTTTGACGACAAATGGTGTGTTACTCAAACAATATGCACAACCGCTTTATGATGCGGGTCTCCGCCGATTGAACATGAGCCTTGATGCACTGGATCCTGTTATTTTTGGGAAACTGAACGGGCGGGGGATAAAACCGGAATTGATACTTTCCAATATCGACCACGCGCAAAAAATAGGATTTGAAATAAAAGTAAACATGGTTGTTCAAAAAGGCGTCAATGAGGGAGAAATACTTCCAATGGCCGCTTATTTCAAAGAACGCGATATCACACTGCGTTTCATCGAATTTATGGATGTCGGTAATGATAACGGATGGAGCTTTGAAAAAGTTGTCACGAAAAAAGAAATTTACAATATGATTTCTTCCGTCCATACGATTGAACCAGCAGAAGAGGAGTATTATGGCGAAGTTGCGAAGAGATATCGCTATGTGGATAATGGGGCGCAAGTCGGTTTCATCACTTCTGTTTCGGAGTCTTTTTGCTCGACGTGCACAAGGTCCAGATTGTCATCGGATGGTAAATTGTACACATGTTTGTTCGCGACAGAAGGGTTCGATCTGCGGGAGCTAATCCGTAGCGGAATGACAGATGCAGAATTACTTGACGTAATTACAGGCGTGTGGCGGGGCCGCGGTGATCGTTATTCGGATGAACGAACTGAACAGACAGCGAAAAACCGCAAGAAGATTGGTATGAGTTATATAGGTGGATGAGGAAAGAAAGCGTTGTTGCGGCAACGCTTTCTTTATGTGAGAGGATGCAGGGGCGAGCGTTATCTAGTAACGGCAAAACGTTGTTTAGTTTATCGAAAAAGCATCGCACCTCCTTATAACTTCAAAAGCGGATCACCTTGAATCGCAGGCAATCCGCTTTTGAAATTGAACGCTCACTATCAGCTTTCATCTTCTACAACGACTGAGCGGCCTTTGAGTTTCAATAACATTGGAATCAGAAGCCATGCCGCAGCCACTATGATGAAAACGAGTGATAATGGCTTTGTGAAAAAGATACTAAAATCACCATTTGAAATAGTTAGTGCCCTCCGCATATTATTCTCAATCATTGGACCTAATACGAGTGCCAAGACTAATGGAGCTACCGGATAATCATTTTTTGATAGTAAATAACCCGCCAAACCACAACCAAGTAGCAAGTATAAATCAAATGTCGTATATTGTACTGCGTAAACTCCGAAAAATGAAATGGCAATAATAATCGGCAATAAGTATTTCTTAGGCGTTTGAATGACCTTGGCAAACACACGAACGAGTGGCATATTCAATACTAGTAACATCAAGTTGCCGATAAACATACTCGCAATGAGCCCCCATGCGATATCCGGATGCTCGTCAAAGAGTAAAGGGCCTGGCTGAATGTTATACATGATAAGCGCGCCCATTAATATAGCGGTTGTACCGGAACCCGGGATTCCTAATGTAAGTAAAGGAATCATTGCGCCCCCAGAAGCAGCATTATTTGCAGATTCAGGACCCGCTACTCCGGCAATGTTCCCTTTTCCGAAGCTTTCGGGGTTTTTACTGAACTTTTTCTCCGTTATATAGGAGAAGAAAGATGCGAGTGTTGCCCCGGCGCCTGGAAGTACCCCGATGAAAAATCCTAGTAGGGAACCACGTACAATAGGAACTGCGCTGTCTTTCATATCTTGTTTTGTCGGGAGGATGCGATTGATTTTTGCAATGGCCCCGTCTTCTTCATCGCGTTCCAATACCGTCTTGAATACTTCACCAAGTGCAAACAATCCAACAGCAATTGTTAAAAATTCCAATCCGGAAAAAAGAATAGGTTGGTTGTATGTAAAGCGGGCAATTCCTGAAACTGCGTCAATGCCGATTGTTCCAAGCATAAGTCCGAAAACAGTCATCATTAATGCTTTCGTCATCGACTTTCCGGCGAGTCCGCTTACTGCGGCTAAACCCAACAGCATTAAAGAAAAATATTCCGCTGGGCCAAACTTGATTGCGACATTCGAAAGCGGCTGAGCTAGTAGCACAAGGCCGATCAGCGATATGATTCCGGCGCAAAATGAACCAATTGCAGAAATGGCCAGAGCTGCACCGGCACGGCCTTGCCGGGCCATCTGGTAGCCGTCGAGTGTTGTGACGACTGACGAAGATTCGCCAGGGGTATTCAATAATATCGATGTTGTGGAACCCCCATACATTGCTCCATAATAGACACCGGCCAGTAAAATGATTGAACTGGCGGCCGCGGCATCAGTTGGCATTCCTGAAGTGATCGTTGCCGTAACTGGGATGAGAAGGGCGACACCACTCATTGGACCGATGCCGGGTAACACGCCGACCGCTGTCCCGATGATGACCCCGATAAAAGCGAATAATAGATTATGCCATTGAAAAGCGACGCTGAATCCGTCGGCTAAAAACTGTAAAGTGCTCATAGCTTAACTCCTTTCGCGCTAAAATACAGGAAACCCTGGCAATGACCCACCAAGAAGTTTCGCGAACAAATAGTAAATTCCAAATGAAAATGCAGCTGCAATAATGGTGGAAGGCAGTAATCGACCACGCTCCATCGTTTGGAAAGCAATGAGTAAAAAAAGGAACGTCGAGATGACGTATCCGACCTTTTCCAATAGAAATGCATACAAAACTGCGCTGATAACGATAATAATGAATTTCTTATATTGAAGCTTCAGTCCAGAAGTTGTTTTAGTCTTGTATTTAAACGTTTCGTATAGAAGTCGCAAGCTTAATAGAATTAAAATAATGCCAAGCCACATTGGAAAAATTTTTGGTCCAACTGATGAACCATAGGCACTGTCTGAAATTTTTTGACTTTCGATTACAAATAAAAGACCAATCAGTAAAAAGGCGATACTGCTGTATCGATCGAACGTTTTACTCATAGTCTTCGACACCTCCCTAAAAGAAAAGGCGGCTGCTGAAGCCGCCCGAATAATGTTATTTTTGCATTCCGAGTGCTGTTAACAATTCCACAATCACTTTGTCTTGTTCTTCCAAGTAGGTAGTGAAGTCGTCAGCATTACGGTATTCGCTTTCCCACCCGTTTTTCTCCAGTTCCGCGTTCCACTCATCTGATTCCACCATTTTCTCTAGCTTCTCGGACCAATAGTCATAAGCCGTTTCCGACATTTCTTTTGGACCGAAGATGCCGCGCCAAATGGTGAATTCGGCGTCAATCCCTTCTTCTTTAAATGTAGGGACTTCTGTCAATTCACCGCCAAGCCGTTCTGAAGAACTGACAGCGAGGACACGGACATCACCGGACTTCAGATATGCTCCAATAGTGGAGGCATCCGTAGCGATAACGTCTGCATTTCCACCGAGCAATGCTGCAACTGCCTCTCCGCCGCCATCATACGATACATACTTTACTGTTTTTGGATCAATTCCATATTCAAATGCGGGCAAGACACCGACAAGATGGTCCATCGATCCGGGAGCCGATCCGCCGGCAAGCGTCACCGATTTCGCGTCTTTCTTAATTGCTTCTAGTACATCTTTCAATGAATTGAACTTCGAATCCGCCTTGACGACAATTGCTCCGTAGTCACGTGTTAATTGCGCCAAAGGTGTTGTGTCTTTATAGCCGTAAGCACTGTTTCCTTCCGCTTTGTTATTGTTGATTAAGATTGGCGGAGATTTTACAAGAAGGACATGATCATTTTTTAGTTCTTTTGTTGCAAATTCTGCCATGTAAACAGCACCACCGCCACCAGGTTTGTTTTCAACTACGATTGACTTATCGATTAGATTTGTTTCACTCATCGTTTTTGCAATCGCTCTGGCAGTTAAATCCCATCCACCGCCTGCGCCGGATGGAGCGACAATTGTTATGTTACTCTCCGGATATTTCGAGGTAGCTCCTTCCACTTTTCCTTCTGATTCATCCGCAGAACATGCTGCGAGGCTGAGTGCCAGCATACTTGCTAGGGCAACCGTCGTAAGTTTCTTCCACATCTTCATATAATCCCCCTTATAATTAAAAGTGATGACAGCGTTTTCATTCGCTGTCATCAATCTATCAGAATATTTATTCAATTAAAAGTTATCGTTTATAAGTTTGATAATGAGAGTAAACATCATTTTGTTCATACTGTTCAGCGTTTTTTTATGAAGTATCTTCTTTCAGGACGCCCGACTGAGCCGTATAGAAGTTCTGTAAATGCACGTTTTTCTGAGACGAGGTATTCTAGATAACGTCTTGCGGTCGAACGGCTCACGCCGATTTCCAATCCAAGTGTTTCAGCAGTAATTCCGCCTTCTATATTTTTTATGTGGCTGACTACTTTCTCTTTGGTCATGGGGTCAATCCCTTTTGGTGGAATGTAATCAGGGTTTGATGAAGCGGGTAGCGTTTTATTCCAAAGAGATTTGATGGAATCTTCCTGTATGAGTCCTTCACCTGAAAGTGTTTCCCTTTTAACTTTATAAGAAAGGAGGCTTTCCTTAAATCGATCGAATGTGAGCGGTTTTAGGATGTAGTCGATGACTCCGTGGCGAAACGCCTTTTTTACAACTTCAATTTCCGCCGCGGCGGTGATGAAAATAATATCTGTTTCAGGGCTGTTTTTGTGGATGAAATCCATTAGCTCTGTACCGAGTACATCGGGCAAATAGACATCGAGCAAAACGAGGTCTGGCAATAATGCTGAAATCCAATCTTTTGCTTCATCACCGGTATGCGCGGAACCTACGACTGTAAAGCCCTCTATTTTCTCGATGAATCGCTGATGGATGTCGGCAATTCGCAAGTCATCTTCAACTATTAAGATTTCAATGAGATTTGTCATCTGAAAACCCTCCTTTCGGTATGGAAATGATAAACAATGCACCGCCTAAATCGCCTTTTTCGAGTGTGATAGAACCACTGAGATTTTTTACATTCTCTGCTACTTTCATAAGTCCGTATCCACGGTGACCTTGATTTTTTGTCGATACCTTTTCTTGAAAGAGTACATCCAGCACTTCATCAGCTATCCCATGTCCAGAATCTTCAACTTCAATTAAGATCTCTTCCCCGTTATCCAGAATGAAGATGCGGACCATTCGTTTTTCTTCCGGAAA
The DNA here is from genome assembly GCA_020742515.1 of Sporosarcina psychrophila. Lineage (GTDB taxonomy): Bacteria > Bacillota > Bacilli > Bacillales_A > Planococcaceae > Sporosarcina > Sporosarcina psychrophila_B. Next base: position 1,560 of record DYWT01000085.1, on the reverse strand, counting down.
AGAGTCGGTCGCTTCGAAAGCATTTGTAACTAAGTTTCCAATGATTGAAACGAAATGGTTTTTTTCTAAGTGTTTCGGGAGTTTTTTTAAGAGGCTATCTTCATCAAGAAGGAAGCGGACCTTCAATTCCTTTGCCCGGTTGAAGAAACCGATAATAATTCCTCCTAGAAATGGATCCTGCAACCGCTTTGTCACGAACTGGATGAGCGATTGATGGTCAGCTGTTTCCTCGTGAATCAGGCTTAGTGCCTCGTCGTATGAATTGAGTTGAATGAGACCCGATATTGTATATAAAAAGTTATTGTATTCATGGGTTTGTGCACGAAGCGCTTCCGTATACCGTTTCACTTGTGATAATTCCATTGTGAGTTGGTCGATGTCTGATTGTAGCCGAAAAGTTGAAACCGCACCGACAATCTGTTCGCCAACACGGATGGGGACGCGATTTACAATTACCTTTTTTCCGCGAATTTCCATTGGGCGATCGAGATGCCGTTCTCCGGTTTCAAGTACCTTTGGAAGAAGTGTGTTTGGAAGCACTTCCTGAATCGTCCGACCGATTAGTTCCGATTGATTAGGGAGGGAAAGCGTTTCATATGCAGCCACATTCACAGTTGTAATGATACCGTTTGCGTCAACCATAATGATTCCTTCTCGCACAGACTCAATAAGAGCGTTTCGTCCGGTGAATAAGTTCGCTATTTCCGCAGGCTCTAAATTAAAAAGTTCTTTTTTAATATTGCGTGCCAGAATGCTGGAACCAATAATACCTAGAATGATTGCGATAAGTACGATATAGGAAATGTTGTCGGCATACTGAAAAAAGATAGAGGAAATATTCTTTTTTAAAAAACCAACGGAAACAATCCCGATAATCTTGCCATCCTCGTTAAATACTGGTGTTTTTCCGCGTAAGGCGGCCCCGAGTGTCCCAGTCGCCTCGGAAATATAGGATTCTCCTGAAAGAAGCGCGCGTTCATTATCATCACCCACCATTTTTTGCCCAATCCGTTCTGGAACAGGATGAGCATACCGGATACCTTCGCTGTTTCCGATAACGACATATTCAGCACCAGTTTTGAGTCGTACCGCTTCGGCGATAGGCTGCAATAGTTCCGTTGGATCAGCGTGTCCAAACCCTGCACGGACATCGGGGCGGTCTGCTGTTGTCCTGGCTATACTTAGCGCCTGGTCCCCAATCTGTTGTTCGATACCTTGCGACATTGTAAAGTAGAAGGAAACACCGATAATGATTGCTATTATGGAAACAAAGAGTGCGCCATATGAAAAAATGCGGGATTGTAAAGTAGCGGTTTTCATGGAAATCATCTCTCAATCTTGAAGTAACCATATCTACTTACATTAGTCTTGGGCAGGCTTTTTACAAAGTTGACCGTCGACCAATTGGTTCACACTATATGCTACACTATTGTTAATTGTGGGAATAGGGGGATTTAAGTGAAGCCAAGAATTTTCATTACAAGAAAGCTGACAGAAGAGGCGGTTGCGCCGCTTCGTGAAAAATTTGATGTACGGATGTGGGATGAAGAAAGTGTAGCG
>DYWT01000084.1 GCA_020742515.1 Sporosarcina psychrophila | reverse complement strand
ATTCATTTATAATCTTTGGTAGTGTTTTCATTTATTATTACTTGAAATTTCTTCAATGGTTACCTCCATATTTTCAAACTGAAAGTATAGCTTCTTTCGTAATTACTCTTACTCTTTTACAGACAAGCGTTCGAACATTTTTGAAAAAAGCGGATATTATTTTTCTAATGCCTGCGGAGAAGGAATTATCTTCATATTTTAGAACATCGATGTTTTACAGCGCTTTAATGGATGTCATTCGAATACTTATAATGATGATAATTAGTAGCCCTTTAATAAGACATAGTGAAATTAATACTATTCCATTCCTACTTACTTTTTCAGGCTTAATCATTTTAAATATTCGTATGGCGTGGATTGAACAATGGCTAACGGGTAACCTTCAAAAATTAGTTCACAGTGTTATTAGATCCCTATTACTTTTTACAACTCTTTATTTCATGTTTACAGGTATGTGGATAGTTGCAGGGTTTTTATTGATTATCAATATTATTTTTTGGTTCTATGTATTTGATAAGAAAGCAATCGGGGTTAACTGGGAGTTCTTAATTAGTAAAGAAGAAAGATCTTTATTAAATATTTATAAATTTATTAATATATATATTGATGTCCCTCACCTAAAATATTCGTTTAAGCGCCGACCGTTTTTAGGTTGGTGGATAAAAAAGACTATATCTTATAAACAATCGTCTGCTTATGAATACTTATTTTCACACTTATTTGTCAGGTATAATGAATTTTACTATTTATATGTCAGGTTAACCTTAGTAGGATTAAGTATTAATTACTTTTTCCCTCCCTACGGATGGTTCGTGACTTTCTTGCTATTATTTTTATCCGGATATCAGTTCCTCCCTTTATATCATTCGATCAATGAAAATTCTCACCATTACCCCATCTCAACGTTTACTGTTAAGCAGTCTTTTCAAAAACTTTTAAGGAGCCTTTTGATTTTACAAGTACTTCTTTTAAGCTTGGTTTCATTTATTCATAATCATCCTATAAAAGCTGTTTTTATAATCTTGATGGAATTGTTATTTATATATTGGTTTGTTTATTTTTTCGCCTCGAAAAGGATTTTAAAACAAGAGTGACAGTCACCACTACAAATTAGACACTATTCAGAAAATTTTAGTCAAAAAGAAAGTACCCAGTCTGATAAAACTGAGTACTTTCTTTTTTAGTTTGAAATATGTGTTGTAAAGTCGGCTAATAATCGTGCGCCATAGCCAGTTGCAGATTTAGCATAGTATCCTGATGCGCTGTTTTTACTCATCATGCCTGCCATATCGACGTGCAGCCATTTGCTATCTTTCGGAACGAAACGGCGCAGGAATAAGCCTGCTGTAATCGACCCTGCCCCGCCTAATGAACTGATGTTGTTCATATCTGCGTAGTCACTATCAAGCGATTTGTCATATGCTTCAACTAATGGCATCGGCCAGATGAAATCACCATTTTGATCGCCAATTTTTTTCATTTGAGCAGATAACTCTTCGTCTCCGAATACGCCCCCAAGTTCAGTACCGAGTGCATTGACGATTGCCCCTGTCAGTGTGGCGATATCGACGATGTATTCCGCTTTCCATTCACCAGCACGAATGAGCGCGTCTGCTAAAATGAGTCGGCCTTCCGCATCAGTGTTACCGACTTGAACAGTCAATCCATTTTTATAGGTGATGACTTCCCCTGGTAAAACGGATGTGTTATCCGGCATGTTTTCCACAATCGGAATAAGTGCGACAACGTTCACTTTCGCGTTCGATTTCGCGAGCAATGTAAGTGCACCGGAAACAGCAGCTGCTCCGCCCATATCCATGCGCATATCACTTAAATCTTTGCCGCTCTTCAAACTGATGCCGCCTGTATCGAATGTCACGCCTTTACCGACGAGCGCCACAAGCGGTTTCGATGCGTCTCCTTTGTAGACAAGTTCAACGAATGATGGCTTGTATATACTCCCGCGAGCGACTGTCAACACACCGTTCATTTCCATTTCCTTAAGCTTTTCTTTATCCAGCACATTGACTTCAACGTCAGTGCCTTCAAAGTTTTTCTTCAATACTTCCGGGAACGTTTCGGGATTCAAGACGTTCGACACTTCATTCATCAAATCACGTGAGAATGCAGTTGCTGCTGCTCGGATCTTGCCAGCTTCAATGAATGGCTTCGCTTCGTCGCCAACTATAGCAAGTGCAGTTTGGAATGCCGTGACGTCCGATTTATAGTTTACGAATTGATAAGAACCCAGTTCCCATCCTTCCGCGAATGCTGTCAGGACTGCTCCTCTGTCCAACTTCGCATAGGCATTGGAAATAACTCCATCTTCTATGACTGCTGTTTCAATTTTTTGTGCGCTTACATCACGAGCGATATTCCCTGCCGTTGCACGGACTTTTTCAAGTGTCATCTCTTTTTCTTTGCACTCTTTTACGACAATATAATGTGTTTCTCCGATTAATACAGAGCTATGCCCCGCCTTTTGATTTGCTACGAATTTTTTTACCGCAGCATTTTCCAAGACAATCGGATCGTTCGCAAAAATCACTTTTACTTCAATAGACATATAGTTTCCCCCTGGATAAATTATTTCGACTTCTAAAATAGTTTATCACAAGTTGTCCAACTTCAACGAATTATCTTTTTTCGAAAAGCACTAGGCAGAGAGTTGCAAATGGTCCCAACACTAAAGATAGGAGAAACCAATTTAACCCGCTTCTATTTTTCCCTTGTGCCAGACCCGCGTTGATCAATGCAAGTGTTCCCCATCCAACGAAATAGCCATTATCCAAATGAATCACTCCTTTTCCCGTACGACTTCCGGTAAATTCGCGGTGTATACCTCTTCCATTCTTCTTTTAATTCATCCCAATGAACGATTTTCCATGGGTTGAAAAAGGTTTGCCCATTTTTATTGAAAAACAACTGCTCTTCGATGCAATATGCAGCATGTTGAATGATTTCTGATTCATTCACCCATGCTACAACATCGCCTTCTTGAAACTTCTTGTCCGTAGGTGAATAACCCGCATTTTTCAATCCTTCAACAAATGCTCCATCATGAATCCATTCATGTACCTTCCATTCATCCTTTTTGGGATCCGCACTGATTGCATAGAGTGTGGCAGCAAGACAGTTAGCACCTGGTTCCGTGGAAAATGTATTGGCATATTTCTTTAGATGGACAGGCATTTTTGCAGGATGTGCCATCGCTGTCCATTCATCGTACTGTTGTGCGTATGTAATCATTATTTTCTCTTGATAAGCAGTCGGCAGTTTCATCCACATGGATTTTTGAATACTCACAAACTGTTCATCATTCATATTGAAAATATACTCCTTAGGAAATGCAGTTATTTCGCTAAAAAAGGAAAGTGGACCGATTAAACCCCTTCCCAATTTTTGTTGAATCTTGAACAATGTTTCTTTCTTTGACAAGGTCAAGGACGTTATCCAGTCCGGCTGTGCAACTAGCACAAATTGAGCATCCCTCGAAATACTCCAATACATATAACTATTAACCCATTGGATTCCATTATAAGAAGAGTGGTTGAAAAATTCATCTCTTGGCATAATTAATGTACCTTGTAAATCACTCCTAAATGAGAGTAAGTCCGGTTCTTCTAGAAAAAACAAGTCTTTCTCTGGAACAAAGTTTTTTATCCAAGCATCCATCTGTTCTTGTAGCGGCTGTATTTGCACGTACA
>DYWT01000083.1 GCA_020742515.1 Sporosarcina psychrophila | reverse complement strand
AGGAAATATTAAATTAGGTCTATTATAATAAAGTCGTAAAAAATAAAAATGCTCATCCGTTTAATCCGCTTCGGCGCTTTGGGGAGGCCTTCCGCCATAAGCCTGACTGCTTCGCTATCAGTCTTATGGCTCCGGCTACCCCTGATTAGGCGCCTACGCTCAGTTTATGCATGTATTTAATTCATATGATCATTTTTTATAGCATTTAATGAAAGAGGGTCTTGTTTGAAGCCTATTTTACTTCAATATAGTCTTTTTTTATTTTTTATAATTTCTGTACCAATCAAACCTATTAGTAAAATGATAATCGAAATGATACTGTAGTCTTTAAAAAAGTTGATAAACGGGATATCAAGAAATCTGAACACCATCGTAATAATTCGCCCTGCTAATAACACCATTCCAATTACAAGCATCCAATTAAATACTTTCTCTAAAAAAATCATTGTACTATCCTATAGCCCCTTGTATTATATTTGCTGTAACTTTGACATGAAGCATTTTTCTATCGACTAATGGCTTCCTTATTTTTGGAGACTTTTATAATACTGTCCTTTTTCCGCATATTCGCGCACAATCCGTTCCATATCCGCACGGTCGTCGTCATTTAACTCCCGCACCACTTTTGCTGGCGAACCGAGTGCAAGTGTATTCGGCGGAATCTTCTTCCCTGGCGTAACGAGACTGCCAGCACCGATAAACGCTCCTTCTCCGATTTCAGCACCGTCCAATATAATTGATCCCATTCCGATAAGTGCACCTTTTTTCACCGTACAACTATGTAATGTTACTTGATGTCCGATTGTCACTTCGTCTTCAAGGATAAGCGGAAACTGTGGGCTCTGATGAAGGCAGCACAAGTCTTGAATGTTTACTTTACGTCCGATGATTGTTGGTGATACATCTCCGCGAATCACTGTATTGAACCAAATTGTAGATTCTGGCCCAATTGTTACATCCCCTGAGATTGTTGTATAGTCCCCTATAAATACAGACGGATCAATTACTGGTGTTTTGTCTTTATATGGATAGATCATAGCGTTCTCCTCTTTTCTTTATGTAGTGTATAATTACCTTAACAAAGATTAGGTTTTTATTATAGACAAATGGGGAAATATATATAGAAAAAGAACTGCGAGATAAGGGGAAGATGACCATGTGGAAATGGGAAGCGGAAGGACAGCCGAAAGCTGTTGTGGCCATCGTTCATAATGTGTACGAACATCATAGTAGATATGCATGGCTCATTCAGAAACTGCGAAATAGCGGTTTCCATGTTGTGACAGGTGATTTGCCTGGGCATGGAGCGGAGGGCACTAGTGAAATTCATGATGAGCAATTTAATACATACATCAAATATGTGGATAAATTAATAGCAGTTGGCCTGGATGATAATTTGCCTCTCTTCATCTTAGGACACGGCGTTGGGGCTACAATCGTTATGCGCCTTCTACAACGAAAGAAAATTGAGTGTGCGGGAGCTATTTTCAGTTCACCGTGGTTGACACTTCGTCATGTGCCGCCCAAGTATTCGAATATGCTGTCAAAGTTTTCATCTTCTATGAAGTTGGATCATGAGATTAGTATAGAGCTATTGACACGAAATACGGATTTATATGAAGAAGCTAGGCAAGATGACTATTACAGACCGGTCAGCACTGTAACTTGGTACAGGGATCTGCAATCGTTCATGAAATTGGTGGCCCAGCACGAGGGCAGTATTTTTGATATACCTGTACTGATGCATGGTGCAGAAGATGACAAAATCACAGAACCCTCTGTTGCGAAAAGATGGTTTATCCGTCAAGACCTTTCTGAATTTCAATATAAACAATGGAAGCGGCTTTATCATGACATCTACCAAGAACCGGAGCGCGAAGAAGTGTATAAGTATACGGAGTCGTTTATGGATAATGTGTTGAGATCTCTTGGATATGTTGTGTGAGAAACGTCAGTGAACTGACGTTTTTTTCTTTTGGACTGAATTCAAAACTAAAAGAAGATAGAATAGATATAGGACTAAAAATGAAGGGGTGTTTGTTATGACAACAATTGGATTTGTACGTCATGGAGTCACTGCGTGGAATAAAGAAGGAAGGGCGCAAGGAAGTTCAGATATCCCGCTCGACGAGGAAGGAATTGAAATGGCCAACCGTGTAGCGAAAAGGCTTACCGATGAACAATGGGATATCATTTACACAAGCCCTTTAATCAGAGCTGCAAAGACGGCTGAAATCATTGCGGAAAGTAAGCCTGGGATTCCACTTGTAGCTGATAATCGCTTGCGAGAATCGGGTGGGGGCCAAATTGAAGGAATGACGGAAGCCGAACGTGTTGAAAAGTGGGGATATGCATGGAGAAAGTTGGATCTTGGTCTGGAACAACATGCCGAAGTTGTATCGCGCGGACTTGATTTCATTGAGGAAATGACTGAGCAGTATCCTGGGAAAAGAATTTTGGTCGTCAGCCATGGAGGATTCATCGGCCGGCTTATTAAAGAACTTGTGCCATATGGGGATTTAGAGCAAAACCTCGAAAATACATCACTTACAATCGTTGAGCTTCAGAAAGAAAGAAATCTATGCCATTTATTTAACTGTACAAAGCACTTGCAATTGATTGATGACCATCGTTAAAGTAGCTATAAACTATATCAAAGTTTACGTATTACCGTCTTCCATTTATATGGAGGGCGGTTTATTTATATGAAAACATGTATTATTGCATC
>DYWT01000082.1 GCA_020742515.1 Sporosarcina psychrophila | reverse complement strand
GATACAGTTTTGCCACATAAGAAAGAAATTGTTTGATAGGGGGACTTTTACATGTCGAAGGCTTATGAAAACGCAGGTGTAAATATCGAAGCTGGTTACGAGTCAGTTGAACGGATGAAGTCACATGTTGCGCGAACTGTGCGTAAAGGTGTTACAGGAACGTTCGGCGGTTTTGGTGGCATGTTCGATCTATCCGCACTTAACTACAAAGAACCGGTACTTATTTCCGGTACAGACGGTGTTGGTACAAAGTTGAAACTGGCGTTCATGGCAGATAAGCATGACACGATTGGTATTGACTGTGTTGCTATGTGTGTTAACGATATTGTCGCGCAGGGTGCAGAACCTCTATACTTCCTTGATTACATCGCGCTTGGAAAAGCCGTTCCTGAAAAGGTAGAAGCGATTGTGAAAGGAATTGCGGATGGTTGTGTTCAATCTGGTGCAGCATTAATTGGCGGAGAAACGGCTGAGATGCCAGGACTTTACGAAGTCGATGAGTATGACCTTGCAGGATTTGCAGTTGGCGCATGTGAAAAGAGTAAAATTGTTACAGGTGAAAAAGTTGTGGCTGGGGACGTTCTTGTCGGTATCGCTTCAAGCGGTATTCATTCGAACGGATATTCACTCGTCCGTAAAATTGTAATTGAAGATCAAGGCTGTAAAATTGACGGTTCGATCGCCGGATACGAAGAGCTTGGCACGGTTGGAGACGCACTTCTTACACCGACGAAAATTTATGCGAAACCTGTTCTTCAAATGCATCACGAACTTGATGTCCATTCAATGGGCCATATTACGGGTGGCGGCTTCTACGAGAATTTACCGCGTATGTTGGTAGATGGATTCGGAGCGGAAATTGACCTTGGTTCATGGCCGGTACTTCCTGTATTTAAGATGCTAAAAGAAAAAGGCGAGCTGTTGGATAAAGATCTATACAGCGTATTCAATATGGGAATCGGTTTTGTTGTCGCACTTCCTGAAGAGCAAGCGAATGCTGCCCTTAAAATTGCAGCCGAGCACGGGGAAGAAGCATTCATTATCGGACGTGTTATTGAAGGTGAAGGCGTCACATTTACAGGTACACATGACGGAAGTCTTGCCGAATGAATCAAAAAGTGAAGATTGCCGTTTTCGCATCCGGAAGCGGCAGTAATTTTGCAGCAATTGAACAAGCGTGTAGCGCAGGTGAATTGAATGCTGAAATCGTCCTAATGGTGACGAACAAGCCGGAAGCCTTTGTTGTAGAACGTGCTGAAAAAAGTAGCATTCCAGTTGCGGCATTTCGACCGAAAGATTTTGAAACGAAAGATGCTTACGAAGACGCGATTCTTCGTTCACTTCAAGATGCGGGGGTGGAATGGCTAGTTCTTGCAGGTTATATGCGTCTTGTCGGGCCTATCCTATTGTCAGCTTTTCCATCTCGCATCGTCAATATCCACCCCTCCTTACTGCCTTCGTTTCCTGGGAAAGATGCAATCGGACAAGCGGTTGCACATGGCGTGAAAGTAACGGGTGTCACGGTTCATCTTGTGGATGAAGGAATGGATACAGGGCAAATTTTAGCGCAACATGCTGTTCGAGTTGTCGATGGGGATCCAGATAAAACGGCTGAAGCGATTCACGCTGTTGAACACGGTTTATATAAAGATACGTTAAACAAACTTTTTAGCCAGTAATGATAAAGGCTGTATTCATACTAATTGGAGGGTTTTATTCGTGAAAAAACGTGCATTGCTTAGCGTGTCAGACAAAAACGGTGTTTTGGAATTTGCAAAGGAATTGGAAAGTCTCGGCTATGAACTGTTATCAACAGGCGGTACGATGAAACATCTTGCAGACAATGGCGTCGCAGTAACAGCAGTCGATGCAGTAACTGGATTCCCTGAAATTATGGAAGGCCGCGTGAAGACGCTCAATCCGATGATTCATGGAGGACTTCTTGCAAAACAGGACGATCCCTCTCACATCGCGCAAATGGAAGAGCACGGCATCCAGCCGATTGACGTCGTTTGTGTGAATTTGTATCCGTTTAAAGAAACGATTTCAAAACCGGATGTAACCAATGATGACGCGATTGAAAATATCGATATTGGTGGACCAGCGATGCTTCGTGCTTCTGCGAAAAACCATGCATACGTCACTGTTATTGTAGATGCAACAGATTACGATCAAGTACTCACCGAGATTAAAGCAGACGGCAAAACGACACTTGAAACGCGCAGACGTTTGGCAGCAAAAGTATTCCGTCATACAGCGGCATATGATGCACTTATTGCCGGTTTCTTAACTGACCTTACAGGCGAAGAATTCCCTGAGCAGGTTACGTATACATATGAACTAAAACAACCGCTTCGTTATGGAGAAAATCCACACCAAAAAGCAGCTTTCTACAGCCGTCCACTTGGTTCGGATTTCTCAATTGCGTACGCGAAACAATTACACGGCAAAGAACTTTCGTATAACAATATCCAAGATGCGAATGCGGCTATCCAAATCATTAAAGAATTTGATAAAGCAGCTGCAGTAGCGGTAAAACATATGAATCCATGTGGCGTTGGAACAGGCGAAACAATTTTCGAAGCGTTCAATAAAGCATACGAAGCAGATTCGACGTCAATCTTCGGCGGTATAATCGCATTGAATCGTGAAGTAGATGCGGCAACTGCTGAAAAGTTATCAGGCATCTTTCTAGAAATCATCATTGCACCAGCTTTCACGGAAGAAGCGGTTGAAGTCTTGACGAAGAAGAAAAACATTCGTTTGATGACAATTTCGTTTGATCAACACAAAAAAGACAAATGGAATACAGTTTCTGTCGAAGGCGGATTGCTTATGCAAGAGCCGGATGCATACGGTTTTGCGGATGCAGACATTCGTGTCGCGACAGACCGTCAGCCAACTGAAGCTGAATGGGAAGCGATGAAACTTGGTTGGGCTGTTGTAAAACATGTGAAGTCAAACGCAATTGTCGTCACTGATGACAACATGACACTCGGTGTTGGAGCAGGGCAGATGAACCGCGTTGGAGCTGCGAATATCGCGCTTACTCAAGCAGGCGAACGCGCGAAAGGTGCAGCACTTGCATCTGATGCCTTTTTCCCGATGGACGACACGGTCGAAGCTGCAGCAAAGGCGGGTATTACAGCAATTATCCAACCGGGCGGATCAGTGAAAGACGAAGATTCTATTAAAAAAGCGAACGACTATGGCATCACAATGGTGTTCACGGGCGTACGTCATTTCAAACACTAAGGAGCGAAGCGCATTGAATATACTAGTTATCGGGAGCGGCGGCCGCGAGCATGCGATTGCCAGACAGTTCAATGTCTCTCCTTCAGTGCAGAAAGTATTTGTCGCACCCGGCAATGATGGCATGAAAAATGATGCCGAATGTGTCCAGATTGATGCGATGGATTTTGAAGCACTTGCGACATTTGCAAAAGCAAACAATGTGGATTTGACATTTATCGGTCCAGAACAACCGCTTGCGGAAGGAATTGTGGATTACTTCATTGAACAGGGACTGAAAGCATTCGGTCCGACAAAAGCGGCGGCGCTGATAGAAGGTAGTAAGTCATTCGCGAAAGAATTGATGGCGAAGTACGACATTCCGACTGCATCATATGGAACATTTACCGATGCGGACGAGGCGAAAGCCTTTATTCATAAAAATGGAGCACCGATTGTCGTTAAAGCGGACGGGCTTGCAGCAGGAAAAGGTGTTATTGTCGCGATGACGCTGGACGATGCACTGAAGGCGGTCGATGATATGATTGGTAACCAGAAGTTCGGTGAATCATCTTCGCGTGTCGTTATCGAGGAGTTTTTGGACGGTGAAGAATTCTCCTATATGTCGTTTGTCCATGAGGGTCAGATTTATCCAATGGTTATCGCGCAAGATCATAAGCGGGCATATGACGGTGATAGAGGACCGAACACGGGTGGTATGGGTGCGTACTCACCAGTACCACAAATTTCTGACGCAATCGTGAAAGAAGCCTACGACAAAGTTGTCGTTCCGACTGTTGAAGCAATGGCAGCAGAAGGAACTCCATTTACAGGTATCTTGTACGCAGGGCTCATCCTCACCGAAGACGGTCCGAAAGTGATTGAGTTCAACGCCCGCTTCGGTGATCCTGAAACACAGGTCGTTCTTCCTCGGATGGCATCGGACTTTGGGGAATTCATGGCCGCACTTATGGCTAGCAAACCGTATGAGTTGAAGTGGGATGACAAAGCGATGTTAGGCGTTGTCATTGCGGCGGACAGATATCCAGGAGAAGTTGTAAAAGGGGCGGCATTGCCAGATCTTGATGTTTTGTCAGAACGTGGATTGGAAGTATTCCATGCAGGAACAAAATCGAATGGTACAGGTTTTATTGGCAATGGAGGACGCGTACTCCTTATTACAGCAAAAGCGGATTCATTGAAAGAAGCGCAGGTTGAGGTTTATAAAGGCTTGTCTCAATTGGAATGGAACGAATTCTTCTATAGGCAGGACATTGGCTGGCGTACGTTTGAATAATTGAAAAGACCACTAACTTAGTATTGAGTTAGTGGTCTTTTCTTGTTTACGAAACATTCGATCGAGTAATAAAGAAAAGGAGGACGAGTAGAACATGGCATTGAATAAATTACCAAGTTATTTATACTTAAGGGGGACGCTTTAACAGAAAGGTGAAGAGACAATGGGTTTGCAATTTACTAGCGTGTCAAAAAGATTAAATGATTCACTCATTTTTCCGGAATTCAACTTACATAGTGATAGTAATCAAGTAACGGCAATCTTCTCAAGTCTTAATGTACGTAACACGCTTTTACAGATGCTTACAAGGGAGATACCGATTTTAAACGGCGAAATTCACATAAATAATATCGAGATTTCAAAGGTGAATCTTTCAGACCTCGGTTTTTCATTTCTGAATGAAGGGTTATATGAGCGCTTAACGGTTGCTGAACAGCTCAATTTCTACTGTAAAATTTATAGTGCGGAGGTATCTGCCCAGGAGATTTTGCGAAAAGTTCATCTTGAAGAGAAGCGGAATGTAAGGATAAAGAGATTATCTCACTCGGAGCTAAGACGAATCCAATTTGCGAAGCTTCTCATTCAAAATCCTGAGCAGTTTATATTCGAAGAACCCGATCAAAACATTGATATTGAAACACAACGCGTATTGATTATTATGCTGGAAGAGCTGCGTGTTAAGGGGAAAAGTGTGCTTATTCTTACGGGCAATATGGAAAGTGCAGTCACGTTAGCAGACACAGTTTATAAGTTAGATGAAAGCGGGCTGCACCAAATTCAAATAGCTGCAGAATCTGAAGAGGGCATTCCTACAACTAACATGGGGGAAGAATTGCCTCCAATTTCGGAAATAAGCGGTGGAATAGATAAAACAGAAATACAACCAGTCCGATTTGAAAAAATCCCTACAAAAGTAAATGAAAAAATTGTACTCTTTGATCCACCTGAAATTGATTATATTGAAAGTAACGATGGGCAGTCTTCACTTCATATTAACGGTGAAGCATTTCCGACAATGTTCACGATGAATGAACTTGAAGAACGTTTACAACATTTCGGATTTTTCCGTTGCCATCGTTCCTATATCGTTAACCTGCAAAAAGTTCGCGAGGTAATAACATGGACACGGAACAGTTACAGTCTCATTCTAGATGATGAAAAAAAGTCGAATATTCCCCTGTCGAAAACAAAAATGGCTGAATTAAAAGTGATGTTGGGCCTAAAATAAGCTCCATTCACCCCCGAAAAGGCTCTTTTCACGGGAAATATGCTGAGTTTCCATCGGAAACGGCTTAATCTGAAGGTGCTTCAACAAAATGACAACTTGCACATTTCAGGGGGAGAATAATGGAAAACATCATCGAAGTTCAATCATTGGAGAAAGTATTCGCGAATCAGACGGCACTTGAAGACGTCAATTTTCAAGTGAAAAAGGGAGAGGTTTTTGGATTCCTTGGTCCAAGTGGTTCGGGGAAAACAACAACAATTAAAATATTAACGGGTCAATTAAATCAAACAAGCGGAAAAGCGATTGTCTTCGGAGAACCAGTTTCAGGAATGAAAAAGGGGGATGCGAGGAAGAAAATCGGGGTACTGACGGACAACAGTGGCTTGTATGGCAGGCTATCCATCTACGATAATCTAAAACTCTATTGTGCACTGTATGAAGAGCAGGAAAAACGGATTGATGAAGTATTAGAGATTGTTAATCTGACAAGCGAGAAGAAAAAGAGCGTTTCTAAACTGTCTAAAGGAATGCTACAACGTGTAACACTTGCACGAACACTTTTACACGAACCTGAACTATTATTCCTTGATGAACCGACTTCAGCGCTTGATCCTGTTAATTCGCAACATATTCATCAAGGACTGCGTGAATTGCAGGCTCGTGGTACGACGATTTTTCTAACGACCCATGATATGAATGAAGCGGAATTGCTCTGTGATCGGGTCGCATTTTTAAATAAGGGTAAAATTCAGCTCATGGATGAACCAGGGATATTAAGAAAACGCTATTCGGATTCCACGATGACTGTGGAGCTGAAAAACAAAGAAAAAGTCGTGTTGAAGAGTACCGCGGAAGATGCTCAGCGAATGTTCAACTATATGTCTTCAGACAGTGTTATCGCTATCCATTCGAACGAACCGACATTAGGCGATATTTTTGTCGAAGTGACAGGGAGGAAGTTATCATGACATTTTCAATAAGACGTATAAACGCAATCTTTCAGAAAGACTTCAAGGATATTTCAAGAAACTCGGCTGTTTCGGTTACTGCGCTTATGCCGCTTATTATTGCATTTGCATTGGGCAAGATGGGCGATGAAATTGCGATTGATGCACATTACATGGTCATCAATTTCACCATGGTCATTGTCGGGTCATTTGTACAGTGCAGTTTAATTGCCGAAGAGAAAGAAAAGAACACACTTCGTGGGTTAATGCTGTCACCTGCTTCGACGTTGGAAATACTAGGTGGAAAAAGTTTATTAAGCTTGATAGCAACAATGATTATTATTGTAATCGGGGCTTTTTTAACGGGCTATCGACCAGAGAATACTTTTGTTATAGCGATCGCAATCCTGTTCAGTTCTCTCTTTTTTATCGGTTTGGGGACGCTTCTTGGCTTGCTTGCTAAATCAGTTATGGAAGCTTCCGTGATTATTTTGCCCTTTATGTTTGTATTCGGTTTTGGATCGATGATAACGATGTTTGCAGACAAATATCCAATTCTGAAAGTAATTGATTATACACCGAACTTGCAACTTATGGATATTGCAGTAAAAGTAGAAAGTGGAGTCGGAATTGGCGGAGTTTGGTTGAATTTCTGCATCATTGCACTTTGGATTATCGGTGTTTTTGCATTGACAATCGTCGTTTTCAAGAAGCGGAAGATAGATTGATGCAAGCATTGAGTCTAGTTGAATGGAATTTTCTATCGGAAGGATATTGGCTGGAGAGCATTTCGTCGCCAATAAAAACAGACCGCACATCAACTGTGTGGTCTGTTATCTTATTCAATCACTCCTGTGCTTTTCAGTTGGATATCCATTGTGACATTAAAATCTATTTCGGGATATATGCGATCCCATTCGTTCATGATATCCTTGTGTGACAATCTTGTCGCGCGATAACGCAAACCGAACCCGAATGGATCGACATCGTTTTTTTGGAGGGTTGTCAATAATTCCATCAATTTCTTTTCGATATCATCAGCCACTATTTTATCGTACTTTTTCAAATGTGAGTTGTCCAAACGCTTAGTGGATTCGCCAATGACACCAACCTTTGTGACTTTCATGTCAATCCGTGGATTCTGGCCTTCGTCGAGGACGATTTTATACTTCATTTTGACTTGGTTGATGTTCAACACCATGGTCAGATCATCTTCTTCAATTTTATAACTGAACCCGGATGCTTTATTCACAAGTGAATTGAAATACTTTGTTTCGACCTGATTCAATTCCAATGGTTTCTCTCCCCAGTTGAGAACGATTGATTTATTGATTATGAAATGTTTTTGCTCCTTATTGATAGCGACGATGGGCAACACCGTATTTATTCCTTTACTCAATACCTCCCGTCTGAATTCAAATAGAAAAGTTGTCACAACATAAGGGCTTTCCGTTCCAGTAGTATCGAAAAAGTTATATAAAGCGATTGTTGCAGGAGGTTCAGTGTCCGGAGCGAAGGAAATCGTTTCTTCGGCATTCGTTTCAGCTACCGCAACGTAAGAAATCAATTGGATATCCCCGCGCCTTGTGAAATAATCCATGAATGTATCTAAATCCTTCGACAGTAACTCCTTGTTTAGAAGAATAATTCTGGTATGTCCCAAATCTAATGTTTTATCAACATGCGATTCCATTGAGCGAATGGCTTCTGCAACTGATTCGGAATCATGCGATAAATACGAAAAGCTCTGGGAAGCCTCTTGTTTAACAGCACCGGATGGCTTGGCCAACTTCAATGTCACTCTGAAACCGTCTTTCACTGTTTCGGAAGGATCTATGCCAATTCCCAATACAAAAATCCGCTTGTCAATGTCCTTGAAGGAACATCCGGCTTGCATAAGCAAGACAATCAACATGGAAGCGGCTAAGCAGCCTTTTATCATTTTTCGAGTCCCCGACATTTGGATGCGGCTCCTTTCTTCGCTAACAGTAGGCAGCCAATTAGCAAACATAGAACAATCGGCAAAAAGAACTCATCGAACATTTCGACTGACTTATAAAGCCCATCAACTGTAATCGTTTTTGTTGTGT
>DYWT01000081.1 GCA_020742515.1 Sporosarcina psychrophila | reverse complement strand
TTCGTAAGCCTTATCCCAACGAGTGTTAATACAGGGTTAATACCCCAAGCAGATTTAAGTAAATGGTTTACCATGATTTACCTCGTTGTCGGCGTTGGCGTAATGTTTATGTTATTGATTATCATTGGCCGAGCTGTAGTAAACATTGAGAAAAAAGAAGAAAATAAAAATCCATAAGAAAATGAAGTAACTTCCAGTAAACTCTAAAATAATTAAAAACTTATTTAATGAAAAGCAATTTCAAAATGGAATGCTTAATTGGTACCTATATCTGCTTATGGAGTAGCTGAATACCCCCGAACATTTAAGTTATATGATTCGGAAGGCTGAAGACTCTTTTGTACCTTTATTAAACAAAAGGGCGCGTTTGTTGAAGATCTTTTATTAGTAACTTATTAAATAAAAGCGGACTGATGGAAGCACTCCGAAAAAAGTTCAACGCCTAGTCCTGGGACTAGAGTAAAGCAATAGGATGGGTTGAAGTTTTAGGAAAGAAAATGAAGGGACTGTTGTTTTGAAAGATAAGGAAGTCTGTGCATCTTGCGAAGGTTATTTTTGGGAGCGTCAAGGGAGTTATGAAAAAATTGAATAAAGATACAGTTTATGAATGTAAAAAGTTGTCTTAGGTGACAATCAAGAAGTATTAGAAACAAACAACACTAGGATCTCATTGATCTGCCAATATGAACGAGGAACAACTATGAAATGATAATACATATTTTTTATGAATACACTTTCTCATAAAGAAAGTGTATTTGCTATTGAGCAGCTATAAGAGTCACAACGTAAATACTGCAAATAGCGTACTTATCACATTTCCTTCCTCTGAGAGACATACTACAGTGAGTATCAAATCAACTTCTCGACCTACCATCCACCTAATCGCTATATAGACTAAATTTACAGATTAGATACTCCGATATATCAGCATTTACGAATAGCTAATTTTCCCTAAGAAGCATACATGCAAGTATTTAGAAACCTCCTTCAAGTTTTTATTTGTCCCTTATTTCTTGGTCAGGTTGCTGTGATTGCATTGGTATAGAATATTTCACAAAAGGAATAAGCCACCCTTGAGTTTGGGTATGGTCCTTTTAAATCGTCAGCACCTTATATTTAATAATCAAAGAACTCACTAACAAGCTTAGTAAAAAAGAATCTATCATTCTGATGACCCATATCCCGTAACTCATAATCGAAACATTGTCCGTCAGATACCAGAGAAACACCAGTAATCCCGCTAAAAGAGAAAGAGATGACCAAAAAATAAGTTTACGCTTAGGGGAAACACGAGTATGATTATGGTTTCTTTGAGACAAAGCTCTAACATATATGTAAACTAAAATGATTGTTAGGCCTAATAATGTACTTCCATGTTGTAAAAATTTATACAAAGGTATCGAAAAGCCATAGATGTTAGTACTATAAGTGAAGAAAGCAGGAAACTTTAATACCATATACCCGTTGATATGTGTAAAAGAATCCCATACAACATGGGTTACCATTCCGAACAATGCAGAATAACAAAATACCAACACCTTCACTATTCCGTTAGAATCTATTCTTTTTGTATAAGGATCTTGCAGACAAATCGGTAAATGGTTGAATAGAATTTCATGCACAAAAGTATGATAAATAAAATAAGTGAGTATCACCAGCGGTAAATTAAACCAAATGAAACCAGCGAATGTATGTCCAATATTCCCCATTGGTTGACCGCTCAAAAAGTATTCGAAATCAGGAGCCATACTTCCCAATACCAGTGCAGAAAAATGAATATATTTGCTTTTTCTTGAGAATGGCAGTATGGCTGCTGGGTGAGCAAAAGTTAGTGGCATGGTTTACACTTCCATTTTTATTAACAGTCGATTTTTTTAAGCAAATGTCAGATTAGAAAAGACAATTAAAATAGCTAACGCACTCAACAAAATCCTCAAAATTTCATAAGTTGAAAATTTAATTTCTGCATCACACTTTCAATTATAAACGCTGGCTTTACCTATGTAATAAATCCCCTTCATTACCCACTAGTCAAAAAAACTTTCCCACCAATACCTTTTGAAGAGTCAGCCATCCGTATAGCTTGCTTCATATCCATTAAATTAAATTGAAATCCCGGCTCCATCAATCGCAATTTTTTATTTTGAATTAATTGGATGACATCATAGAAAGTTTTTTGCCATGTTTCCACTGAAACACGCTGGTTCCAGTGGCGTAGATGAAATAACTTCACATGAACCTTTGCTTTATTTGAAATGTCCGCCCAATTGATAGGCTCGCCCGATATAAGACCAATGGTTATTAAAATGCCATTCGTTCGAACACAAAATGCCAAAGCCGTACCTGCTGCTCCACCAATCGAATCAATGGCAGCTGTTGCCCCATAGCCGTTTGTTAACTCCCAAACTGTGAGAAGTAATGAAGTTTCTGATGTATTTACAACATGTGCAGCGCCCAATTGAAGCAATTCTTCCGTATAAATATTAGTTCTTGTAACAGCAATCAATCGGAAACCGAGAATCTTAGCTAACTGAGCAAATATCCGTCCAATTGCAGATCCGCAAGCATTGACAAGTAATGTATCGCCCGGTTTTAACTTTAGTTCTTCAGTGCATATAATCCATGCAGTTAACGGGTTGATATAGAGTTGTGCTCCTGTAAAATCATCTATCGCATTTGGTAAGGGTACGGCCAAATCTACTGATGTTTTAACAAGTTCTTGCCAAGTACCTTCCCCCCGCAAAGGTAGAACACGTCGCCCGATGAGTTCTCTGGAAATTCCACGTCCTACATCCTCTATAATACCGACACCTTCGTAGCCAGGGATGCCCGGCAAAGATATACGATGAGAATACGCCCCTTTGATAGGAATTAAATCGGACGGATTGATAGGGCACAACTTCATTCTTACAAGGACCTCGCCGCTCACAATAGGTTGAATGATTTTATCCTCAACTGTTAATACATCTTGAGGGTTTCCGAATTCATGAAATGTAATGCACTTGGCTAGCAAATAATCACCTCCTTAAGATTCCACTAGATACTCTCTTGCTTTAAACCTTCAATACTTTCTTTTATTTTCTAAACAATGCCACTCATACGCTTAGCTTCACCTGATACAATCGCATTGCCTTCAAGTCCCCTTCATACTCAAAGGTCCCCTGCTCGATTAAACACCGAAGGCGGTATTCCATCCATTCAATCCCTCTATATTGCTCCATATGACCACATACTTCACCTATAACACGAGCAGCTTTGATAAAATCAAGTGTTTCTTCTTCCGCATGCATCCTTTTTGCACAAGCAATAATGAAATCATCATCACCATCTATATTCGTATTATGCCAGAGCTCATTATCCTCCCACGTACGAATGAGGTATGGTTCATCAGACAGCATACTAGAGCTTTCTTCGAGCAACATATTCCATCCTTCCTGACATAACGTCTCTCGCTTCGCTATCTGCACAGGTCGCATGTCGTATTGCTCATAAATGAGCAATAATTCATCAGAACAAAGTTGACTTGATATTTGAGGATAGTCCTCTTCTGCCAGTACAGGATATGTATAGAGTTCATGAAAGGCTGAAAAGGTATTGAGGATAAAAATGGTGTTCCACTTGTCTTTCAGCAATGCGAGGACAAGACGTAATCCGGTTTGTTCATGTGCGTTATTGCCTGTCCACACGACGATGTCTTGGTAGGGTGGAATTGTTTTGATATTTTCAATGGCTTCCATCATTCCATGCATATACGCGTCACGTTCATTGATTGCATCATGGAACCGATCTTTCAACCACTGAAAGCGTGCTTGAATTCCCTCTTTTGTATGCAAATTCTTCACAGGACCAACCGAAAAATTATCTGGTAAAACAAGGACCTCTTCGGTTTCGATATAAGCAGTGTCGTGAAATGCTACTCGTAAGCTACCAGCTGTCGAATCACCAAAAACAATATGTACCGTTTGTGTATGTGGTACGGGTGATAGGGCCATAAGCGAATGCTTCATTTTGTGTAAATCCTTAACAAATTGTGTCGGTTCATTCATTTCAGCTTGTAAAAATAGTTGGAAAAGTAATGACTTTGCCTCCGTATCGTTTAATTTTGTAATAGCTTGTTTGAGTTGATTGGCTTTTTCCAATAACTTCTCCTCCCTTTTATCAAGTTAAAGGCCGCTAACTCCAACTATCGTCTAATTTATCTGAATAAAAATCGATTGCTTTTTTATAGCTCAAAATCTCCTGATCTGTCGTGGTGTCTACCAAGCACTTAAGTAGTAATTCCATGGCACCCTGATGATCCTTTAAATTGTAGAGCGTCATCGAATAGAATACCTGAATGGCCCGATTGTTTGGATATAGATCCAACCCTTTTAGAAATACTTGTTTTGACTTTTCATAGTCGCCCAAAGTTCTATATGTGCTTCCTAATCCCAGTAAGGCTCCCTCTAATTCTTTTTCAGCTAGCCCTAATTCTATCGCCTTTTCATAAAAGGGCACTGCTTGTAATTCTTCGCCTAACACATCAAAACTCCATGCACATTGATAGTTGATAAATGGATCCTCTGGAAACACAATTACTAGTTTTAGCAGTAATTCATTCGATTCCTCGTATTTCCCTTCTGCACGTAATTCAATTGCCCGACTTACATCTGCTTTCACCGACGCCAACCTCCATATAGACTCCGTTAAATGATACTTTAGAAAAAATTATTGAAGTTCTTACGCTAGTACTTCTTACAGCACAATATCCTTTAATTGGGCAAAATCAAAGATGGATTATTTTTTGATTAAATGATAAATACGTAACATGTAAATGTATGCAATATTCAAACCAGTTTTATAATATAGTGTAGATATTTACGAACTTGAGTGATCCTTTCAGTTAATGAAGCCGCTACGATGACGTAGAATTGTTCACTCTCATCCGTTTTATATAATTTGCGCACAGTCCTTCTTTCATCCGGCCATAATCCAACCAACAAATTTGTTTCTTCCATTTCGCGCGCTATATTGTATAAATAGCCATTGGATGGGGACCAGCCAAACAAGCTATTCAATTGCCCCTGAACCTCAGCCATATAAAAAGAGTTACGATGTAAGCTAAAACGTAGTGTCATAAATCGAACCACATCTTTGACAGATAACAGCTTTGATATAAACGGTCTAAAATCATTGTGTAATGGCTCAATTTCAACTTCAACATGCGGTGGCAGGCCATTCTTGGTTAGAAAATAGTAGAATCGATCTATGACGGTAGATACTTCACTAAACCGATGCGCATAAATAGTTTTATATTCAAGAAGACGAGCCTTTCCTTTTTCAGTAATATGAAAGAACTTTTTACGACCTACTGTTTGAGAGCGAAGATAGCCACTGTTTTCTAATGTCTTAGCAGTACGTGCGACATATTCATAGGAAACAGAACGTCCTGGGAAATCTAAGTTGAATTGTTCATAGAGTGCTCTTGAATAACTTGTTCGTTCTAAAAGAGTACTTAATAAAAAAAGAGATAGAGTATCGCCGATACTAAAACCAACAGCTTGTTGAAAGGAAGGTATTTCCATTCTTAACACTCCTAATATTTTAAATAATCATACACCTCGCTAGTCCATATATCAAGATAAATATCCGTTGCGATGTGTCCCCTTCTTTTTATAGATATTCCCTTTCTTTTAACTGCATTTTTTGCCTTCACTTGAATAAGTATTCGGGGGATATAGTATGGATGTATAATAAACTAGTTGCGAGCAATGGATTTGTATATGCACTAGCGAGGTTTCTTGTAATAGGAATATATGCATGGTTTTAAATTTTTGAAAAATAGCAGTTTAATAATCATCCCAAAATCATTTTCTGGTACTATTCTTGTTGAAATCAAAGCCACTGTTCCAGCAGATTTCAGCTTTGGTTACGCAATCGTGCAAGGAATTTGCCAAACCAAACTGGGACACATTACAGGATTGTATCTGGACGTAAATTGTTCACTGTAATTGAAGACCAAGTAATGACCAACACGTTTAAATAGCTTTAATATTTGAAATGGACCCCCTACTTTAGTACATAGGGGGTCCGTGATTATAAGTTTTAACATTACCGAATCTGGTAACTGACCCGATCCGTCTCTTTTAACTCTTCCAGTATTGCTGCTCCAATACCGAACATCGCCAATCGAAGTTCCAATTCTCTTGTTTCCATCACTTCTAGGACATCGTTGGCAGACTGCGTTGCTTCCTTCAGAATTGACCTGCCAAAACCGACCATATCTGCTCCTAGTGCAATGGCTTTTGCTGCATCCAGACCGGTATGCATTCCACCGCTTGCGATTATCGGTTGCTTATCGATTTGAGCTCGCACCGAAGTGATACATTCGACTGTTGGTAGTCCCCAATCACTGAATGCCTCGGCAGCAATTCTTTTCACAGGAGATGTTGAACGGAATTTTTCCACTTGACTCCATGATGTACCGCCGGCTCCCGCAACATCTATAAAGGAAACTCCTGCATCGCATAATTTCTTAGCAGTGGCCCCATCGATTCCCCAACCAACTTCCTTCACACCAACCGGTACTTCCAACTCGTTGCAAAGCCATTCTATTTTCCCCAATAAACTTTTGAAATTCGTATCACCTTCAGGTTGAATCACTTCCTGAATACTGTTCAAATGTAGGACAAGTGCATCTGCTTCTGTTATATCAATGATGCGCAGACATTCATCTACGCCGAAGCCATAATTGAGCTGAACCGCGCCTAAATTAGCGATTATCGGGATGCTCGGTGCATATTTTCTTACTTGAAAAGAGGCTCGATGTTCCGCACTTTCGATCAGTGCACGTGTCGAGCCCAAAGCTAATCCCCAGCCTCTTTCTTCCGCAGCTTCAGCAAGGTTTCGATTGATTGTTTCGGCGAAAGCCGCCCCGCCGGTCATAGAGCTGATAAGAAATGGTGTTTTGCACTTGTGCCCTAAAAATGTCGTATCAATTGCTAGTTCACGGAAATCGATTTCGGGTAACGCATTATGTATGAATCTTACTTTTTCAAAACCGGTTGTAATTGTATCACCCGTTACGTTCTCATTCAATGTGATTTGAATATGCTCTGATTTTCTTTGGTTGATTGGCCCCGCCATTTGAAAACACTCGCCTTTCCTGTTAGCGTTAATGATAACCCATTTATCGTTTTAATAGAAGCCATCGTACTGTTGTGGTGCTTCTCCCTTAGTCTCTTTCACATAAGGATTAAATAATTGTTGGGAATCCTCTTTGATGTTATCCACTTCTACTATAAATGTCCATTCCTCACCATAATCGTACACATACAGAAACTTCTGCTTGGAGGAAAGGCCTATAGCACCAATTTGTACTTT
>DYWT01000080.1 GCA_020742515.1 Sporosarcina psychrophila | reverse complement strand
TTTTTTTCGGATATATGGCTAAATAATCTATGAGAACCACCATATAGATCGCTCGACGCAATAATATGATCCCCTATTTTAAACAGCTCCATCATAGTTGTAATGGCCGCCATCCCTGTGGAAAAAGCCATAGCATCTACTCCGCCTTCTAACCCAGCGACTGTATTTTCTAATTGTTCTCTTGTTGGATTTTGTAACCGAGAATAATCATACCCTGTACTTTCCCCAACTGCCGGATGCCCAAAAGTAGCCGACTGATAAATCGGCACAGTCACAGCCCCCGTCAAATGAGTTCCATCCTTACTACCATGTATACAACGCGTTCTAATATCCATTATACTATCATCCTCCTATATTCTAAACTATTATTATCAAATTCGGCAACCCCACCCGCGACGCAGCGATAACACCCACCGCAATGGTTGGCAGGTATATATCCCAGCGAGTATCCTTTGCCCCACTGAACTGGTACCTGTCAAGTAGACATCTAATTTAATTAAAATGTTATGCAGATATAAGTGCATGGTTTCGGTATTCTAGCGGAGCCATGCATTTTAATCTTTTTTGAAATCTTCCTTCATTATAAAACTTAATGTATTCAACTATTTTTCCTTTTAATCCTTCAAGTGATTCAAACTCTTTGTCATAAAACATTTCACACTTTAAAATACCAAAGAAACCCTCCATAGGACCATTGTCTATACATTTACCTACCCTAGACATGCTTTGTGTCATTGCAGCCGCTTCTAGCTTAGTTTTGAAGGTTCTGCCTGTATACTGAAAGCCACGATCACTATGAAATATAGGTTTTGCATCTGGGTATTTTTCGATTGCCTTGTCAAACATTTTAAATACAAGTTCATTATCGTTTCTAAAGGCAAGCTTATATTCTATAATACTGTTATCATAAAGATCCATAATCGGGCTTAAATAAAGTTTTCTCTTTTCACCTGGAATTGAGAATTCTGTTACATCTGTAAGCCACTTTTCATTAGGGAAATCAGCTTTGAAATTTCGAGATAAAACATTTTCTTTGGCGTATTCTGGTTTTACTTTCTTGCGATTCACTTTCTTTCTCCTAATCCTAGCCTTGATATCTAACTTATTCATAAGCCTTTGAATATATCTTTCTGAGAATTCTGTGTGGTTTAATCTATTAATGAACATTGTCATTCTTCTATACCCTAAAATGCCATCAAAGGTTACATGATATTCCTTGATTAATGTGCAGAGTAATTCATCTTGTTCTTCTTTTTCAGGCTTAACTCTATTTTTACTTTTGTAGTATGCTGCTCTTGAAACACCCAGGATTTCACACATCATTTTTATGGTATAGCCCTTATCCTTAAAGAAATCGATGGTTTTGTATTCTGCTTCCAGCCTTACTTTTGATAACGAAGCTGTCGTTCGAACGCTTCTTTTTTTTTTAGAACTTCTAGTTCAAACTCTCTTCTTTTCCTTAAGGCTTTTTCCTTTTCAAGTTCAATCATTAACAGATCTATTTCACTTAAAGCACTAACATCAATATCGGCTTTTGATTTTGGACCACGTTTTTTATACTCAAGTGCTTCCGGACCATTGGTTATGTAGGCTCGTGTCCATTTATATACAAGAGCATAGTTAAGCGTATACTTATCAGCTGCATCTTGATAGTTCATATTATTATCAATAATCCACTTTACTATTTCTATTCTTTCTTCCAATGTAGTTTTTCTTGATTTCATGGTATTGAGATCTCCTTTAGAAATACTGTCCTTTATTTCTATATCATCATACCATTTTTGCATCCATCTGCTAAGTGCTCCTGTAGAAAGATTATATTTTACAGCTAAATCTGATACCGAGTACTTACCGGATTTATATTCTACTAGAACTGACATTTTAAACTCTTCGCTATGAGGTTGCGTGTTATTCGATGGGCTAAACACACCTGGTCCGTGTTCTTTGTATTTCTGATACCATAAACGAACAGTTGTGCCTGAGACGCCAAGTTTTTTAGCTAGTGCTGAAAAAGTATCGCCACTAGTCTCATAATCTTTGCAAGCTTGAATCTTTACTTCCATACTATGTTTTGGTAATTTGACTTTCTTAATGATAAAAAACACCTCCAAGTAGATAGCTGATTTTTAATTAATTAGACTGTCTACTTTGGAAGTATCATATCACACAGGGCAAGAGATACGAGTCGGGATATACACCTGCCAACCTAATGCGGCAACCAAACCCAGCGACGCGGCAACAAAAAAGCCACTTTCAAATAAGAAAGTAGCCTGGTTTTACTAAAAAAGTATGCTGATACCTTAATAATATGCCTTCTTATCTTTCAGGATCATTTTAAATCCTGCAGGAATTGACACCGCTACATTCATGTTGCAAATGCCGGTTGTCGGGTTTCATAGGGCCAGTCCCTCCACCTCTCTTGATAATTTTATTAAGTTTTATATTACATAAGAGTATATGACAGTTACTACTGAGTGTCAAGTAGTTTTAATAATTCACTCTAGAACATAAATTGAATTCCCAAACTTCACTACCACCAGAATGTTGTTTTCACAGGCCCATACCCTGGCTCTATTACCTATCCATTTATAAAACAATCTTTTTTCTTGATTATCCTGTCTAGACAG
>DYWT01000079.1 GCA_020742515.1 Sporosarcina psychrophila | reverse complement strand
ATATTTTGATGAACGCATATGTAGTCCTCATTTCTTGGGAGTTTTGAGACTACTATATGCGTTTTTTTGTTGATTTACCAACATGTTTAGACATTTTCCTCTAGGAAAAAATTAACTAGCACCACGGGTTACATAGTATATGAATTGACAGACATCGGTACGCCAATCGTCAAACAGCATAATGGTATCAATGAGATCACCTTATATTATGACTTGCCGCTCTTCTTTTATTTCATCATCGGGTTGACCTTCATTGGTTGGCTGATTTTATTCATCATGTTTATTAGAAGTCGGATACATTCATAAAAAAATGAGGTCGAGACAAAAATCGTTTATGAGAAATTAGAGAAAAAACGAACAATATATTTTTTGTATTGCTCGTTTTTTTTAAATTTCCGAAAAACCTGCCTTTCGGACGTCGTTTATTTGAGAGAGGTTAGGACAGAAGTGTTTAACTCTGAGAAATAAGAAGAAATGAACGAAAATTGCTTTTCAAATTTTTGTTCATTTCGGCTTATTTAAGAGGGAGTTGCTTCTGCTCCCGTCGTTTATTCGAGAGTCTGTAGCAAACCTGGTTTTTAGATTTGTCCCATATTCTTATTGTGACAATATTCCTTCGTTTCTCTTCACTCCAACGTGACTGCTACCCCATAATGATCACTGACAATCGGGCCATTTTCCCCGTCAAAAATACGTTGATAACTTGTAACAAAGCAATCTTGTGGTACATAAATATAGTCGATACGTAGCCCCTCTTTATTGTTTTCCCAGCCATCGATTCTCTTTTCGATCGTTGCTTCAGCTTGTTTTTTTTGCGCGATTGGATAAGCATCACGAATAGGCAACTGACTTTTTGCCACTAAATCGTACCCGCTTCCTTCAGCAGGATTGTTGAAATCCCCTAATAGATACAGTGGTGTTGTAAGAGGCGCTAAACTTGCTTCTAATTCTTTCCACTCAAATGCAAATCCGCTTTTTTCATCTGCCCACCAAGAAAAATGACAACTTGCTACAGTAATACATTGTGTTTTGACAGAGATTTGACCTACTAATATTTTTCGAGTATGGTAATCCTCTTTTTCTTTTGTTTCGGAGACTAGGTGCGTTTGACTAGTTAGTGGTTGTTTGGAAAGAAGCGCATTGCCTTCCTCATAGATAGCATAGCCGATATGACTCATTTCCCAACTCCAATAGTAAGTTTCACCTTGTTCTGCTAAGAGCTGGATCAAGCAATAGGCAAAGTTATCCGAGCGGACAGGCGTTTGTTCCTGCACCTGACTAAAATTCTTCAGCTGCTCACTGGTTAGTCGTTTTGCGTCCATCGTTTGATTGACTTCTTGCAATGCGATCACATCATATTGTTCATGACAGATTTTTTGAGCGATCTGTTTTAATTTTTCTTGTGGTTCCTCTTCTAACCAACTATGCGTATTCAACGTCATTATTTTCATATAATTCTCCTTCTTAATGGGATGGGTCGAAACATTGCTCCCACCTTCTGGATCCATATAGGTAAAGACCCCAAAGTAGTTTATTCAAAAAATAAGCCAATAATCCCTGAAATAGGAAAAGCAATTTCGGGATTATCGGCTTACTTCTAGGAGTTACACACATCGAACACATTCTTTCGATATGAAATACACACATGAACTTCTGTGATTCTTTACAAGTTTATTTTCCCGATCACTGTTCCTCGTTCAGTGTCTCCTAATTTATTGATGGTCAGCCCATTGACTTTGTCATCTGTAAAGACTACTATGATCGTCGTTTCTTTCCCTTCGTTCTTGATTGCATCTAGATTCATCTGAGCAATCGTTGTTCCTGCTACTACTTCTTGGCCTTCAGAAACTAAGATCTCAAACGCTGGCTGGCTCATCTGAACAGTATCCAGTCCCATATGGATCAAAACATCTGCTCCTTCTGCTGTTTGCATGCCAATTGCATGCTTGGTTGGGAAGACACTCACGATTTTACCAGAAAGTGGTGCCGTCACTTCTCCGGTGGCAGGAATGACAGCAAAGCCATCACCCATCATCTTTTGTGAAAAGACTGGATCATTCACATCTGTTAAAGCAATTACCTCACCAGTTGCTACAGTGAATAATTCTTTTTCGATACCTAAAACATGTTTCTCTTCATTCTTCTCATTTTTATTTGTTGCCTCAACTGTTGGCTCTGGAATATCAGCGCCTGATTGTAGTAAATCTTCAATATCCGATTTCAACACATCCGCTTTTGGTCCATACACGGCTTGCACACCTTTGTCCTTAACGATCAAGCCCATCGCTCCAGCACGTTTCCATTCTTCTTCTGAACCGACTTTCCCAGGATCCTCGACGCTGACACGTAAACGAGTCATACAAGCATCTACATCCTTGATGTTTTCTTTTCCACCTAACAAATGGATGATCTTAATGATTTGTTGATCTGCATTAGTTGCAGAACCTGACGGCGTTTCTTCACTGTCGTTATCATAGTTCCCATTACGTCCTGGTGTAGCATAATTGAATTTTTTGATCAAAAAGTTTGCCACAAAATACGTCAATACTCCAAATAATATGACACAGATAACAAAATTGAGCAAGTCGATACCTAATCCTGCTTTGATCGCTAATGGTGTACGTGTCAATAGTTCAATGTTCCCAAATGAATGGACACGTAAAGGTAGAATATCTGCCATTGCAAAAGCTGCCCCTTGGATCACAGAATAAACAATGTAAAGAGGTACAGCTGCAAACATGAACATGAACTCTAATGGTTCGGTTACACCTGTTAAGAAAACTGCAAGTGCTGCTGAAAAATACATTGATTTATATTTAGACTTTTTGTCTGGATCAACATTACGGTACATCGCTAGTGCTAATCCCATCATGATACCGGAAGAACCAATCATTTGTCCCACTTTAAAACGAGCAGGTGTCCAGTTCGTCAATACGAATTCATATTGCGACATATCGCCGGCGCCTTTCAAGTTGACCAAATCAGTCGCCCACGCCAACCATAAAGGATCTTGTCCAAATACTTGTGTTCCCGCTTGCGCACCAGATAATATCTCATAGGTACCACCTAGCTGCGTATAATTGATTGGGATCGTCAACATGTGATGTAAGCCAAATGGTAACAATAGACGTTCCAATGTACCATATAGGAATGGTGCTAAAATCGGAGCGCTTTCTTTTGACTCTGCAATCCACAATCCAAAGTTATTGATCCCTGCTTGGACATTCGGCCATACAATAGCAAGAATCAAGGCAACAATCGTTGACCACAAAATAACTACAAAAGGAACAAATCTTTTTCCATTAAAGAACGATAATGCGTCAGGTAATTTACGATAATTGTAATATTTATTATAGGCCATCGCCCCAACGAACCCTGCAATAATCCCAACAAATACCCCCATATTTAGTGCTGGTGCTTCTAATACACTGGTAAAGAACCCTTTAACCATGATTTTCGTGCCAAACAAGGTATGCGTAAATGCGTCTTCATTTGCCAACATCTCATTAGTCACACCAAAAATTGCTCCTGTGATCCGATTGATCAATATAAATGAGATCCCCGCAGCGAATGCTCCCCCTGCTCGTTCTTTTGCCCAACTACCACCTATCGCTAGTGCAAATAAAAGATGTAAATTTCCGATAATTGCCCAACCAATATTTTCGATCACGCCACCCGTTGTAACTAAAGGTGCAAGATCAGGATTGATCAACGGAATCGATTTACCGATACTGATCATCAAACCTGCCGCTGGCATAACTGCCACAACGACCATTAAAGCCTTTCCAAATTTTTGCCAAAACTCAAAGCTAAATATTTTTTTCATTTCCTCGTCTCCTTTGTGCAATCGGTTGCGTTGTTAGTTATTATAGCGTGTATTTCTTTTTTTGTAAATGCTTTATTTCGTATTTTTATGCTTTTTCTGTAAGTACCCAATCGTTCTTTATACATTATTTCTGTTCATATTATAGTAGTAAATATTGATACAATCGCTTTTGTTTTGTTTTTTCATCCACTTCAAAATTTAATTTCACTTTTCTAGTTGACTTACGCAATCGGTTGCGTTTATTATGGACGTATAAACGACAACGTCTAGGAGGAGAACAATGAAACAAATTAAACGGTTATTTCAGATCGACCCTTGGAAAATCAGCACGAATAAATTAGATAAAGAAAATTTACGCTTGCAAGAATCATTGACCAGTATCGGTAACGGATATATGGGTATGCGCGGAAATTTTGAAGAAGCATATTCTGGTGATCATCACCAAGGAACCTATTTAGCAGGTGTTTGGTACCCTGACAAAACACGTGTTGGCTGGTGGAAAAACGGCTATCCTGAATATTTTGGAAAAGTAATCAATGCAGTCGATTTTATCGCTATGGATCTTTTTATCGATGATCAGCTGATTGATCTAGCTACACTTACTACTGAAGATTTTTATTGGGAATTAAACATGAAAAACGGTGTTTTGACACGTAGTTATACAGTCACTACCCCATCAAACAAAGTTCGTCTTTCATTCGAGCGCTTTTTAAGTATTGTCAAAAATGAAGCCGCTTATATTCGCTTAACCATTGAAATGTTGGAAGGAAATGGAACTGTAAAAGTTATTTCTAAGCTAGATAGCAATGTCCAAAACGAAGACAGCAATTACGATGAACACTTTTGGAATGACATCGATCATGGCGTCAAGGAAGAAATAGCGTACTTAACGACTAAAACGATCCCGAATAATTTTGAGATCGAACAATTTACAGTGACCGCTGGGATGCGCCACTACGTTGATGGAAAATTATATACGCCAAGCTACCAAGAGGGCACCTTAGCAATCGAAGGTTCATTCACCTTTGACTTAAATGAAAATGAAACACTTCTTATCGACAAAGAAGTATTGATTTTCACAAGCCGAGATATCCCTGAAGCGCAACAAGCGACACATCTCTTTAAAGAATTCAACGAATTGAACGTTCACTATCCCCAAGCAAAAGAGGAGCAAACAGCCGCTTGGTCTAAACGATGGGAATTGGCAGATGTAGTCATTGAAGGAGACGATGAAGCACAACAAGGAATCCGTTTCAACCTCTTCCAGCTATTTTCTACTTATTATGGCGAAGATGAACGTTTGAATATTGGACCAAAAGGCTTCACTGGCGAAAAATATGGTGGTGCAACTTACTGGGATACTGAAGCCTATGCAGTGCCTCTGTACCTCGCTTTAGCGAAACCTGAAGTCACTAAGAATCTCTTGAAGTACCGCCATAACCAATTGCCACAAGCAATCCATAATGCACAACAGCAAGGGCTAAAGGGCGCGTTATATCCAATGGTCACTTTCACAGGTGTCGAATGCCACAATGAATGGGAAATCACCTTTGAAGAAATCCATCGAAATGGCGCAATTGCCTACGCTATTTATAATTATACTAACTACACTGGCGACATCGACTATTTAAAAAATGAAGGTTTAGAAGTCTTAGCAGAAATCGCTCGCTTTTGGGCAGACCGAGTCCATTTTTCTAAACGAAACAATCAATATATGATCCACGGGGTTACAGGACCGAACGAATATGAGAATAATATCAACAACAATTGGTACACGAATACGATTGCTTGTTGGGTACTACGTTACACACGAGAAAATTATTTGAAGTTCAAAGAAGAGAGCACTGCTAAAATCAGCGACGATGAATTGGCACATTGGCAAGAAATTGCTGAAAATATGTACTTCCCAGTAGATGAAGAATTAGGGATTTTTGTTCAACACGATACTTTCTTAGACAAAGATCTCAAACCAGTAGCGGAACTATCCGCAAGTGAATTGCCATTGAATCAGCATTGGTCATGGGACAAGATCCTTCGTTCTTGCTTCATTAAACAAGCAGACGTTTTACAAGGTATCTACTTCTTCAATGATTCATTTACAAAAGAAGAAAAACAACGCAACTTTGATTTTTACGAGCCAATGACTGTCCATGAGTCTTCCCTATCTCCTAGTATCCATGCTATTTTAGCTGCTGAACTAGGCATGGAAGATAAAGCCGTTGAAATGTATCAACGCACTGCTCGTTTAGATTTAGATAACTATAACAATGATACAGAGGATGGCTTACACATCACTTCAATGACCGGAAGTTGGCTTGCTATCGTACAAGGATTCGCGCAAATGAAGACAGATCATGAACAATTAAGATTTGCACCATTCTTACCTAAAACATGGTCTGCTTATTCATTCCATATCAATTATCGCGGCCGCTTGTTATTTGTCGCCGTTTCAAATGAACAGGTAACATTGAACCTCTTATCTGGCGAAGCTTTACCGCTAGAAATCTACGAAAAAGCGTATGTGCTTACTGATCATTTGACTATTCCATTACGAGAAGGTGAAGCGAATGTTTAAAGGTGTATTATTCGACTTAGATGGCGTTATTACAGATACCGCTGAATTCCATTACCTTGCTTGGAAAAAGCTAGGTGATGAGATCGGTATTCCCTTCGATCGGTCATTCAACGAACAATTGAAGGGTGTAAGCAGAGAAGATTCTCTGACTCTCCTTCTTGCTCATGGAAAAAAAGAAGAGCAATTCTCAAAAACAGAATTTCTCGAATTAGCGAAAAGAAAAAATGATTATTATCTTGAAATGATCCAATCGATCACACCAAAAGATGTTTTTCCAGGGATTTTAGAATTATTAAAAGACTTACGGGCAAACAATATCAAGATTTCACTAGCATCTGCAAGCAAAAATGGCCCTTTCCTACTTGCCAAGATGGATTTAGAAAGCTACTTTGACGCGATTGCTGATCCGGCAAAAGTCGCTAATGGAAAGCCTGAACCAGATATTTTTCTACTTGCTGCGAAAGAAATCGGTTTGACCCCTCGTGACTGCATCGGGATCGAGGATGCAAAAGCTGGAATCGCTGCGATCATTGCTAGTGGTGCGCAACCTATCGGCGTAGGACGTTCAGAAGATCTTGGGGAGGATATTCCAATCGTACCTGATACAGCTTCATTGACTTTCGATTACTTGAAAAAAACGTGGCAGCCAAATGCCTGAACCTTCTATTTCAGTGACTCCTATCCCCAACACTGAATTAAAAAAATAACATTGAAGAACGATGAATTGACCGTCGTTCTTCTAAATTATGGCGCTAGACTTCACCAAATCTTTGCTCCAGATAACAAAGGACATTTAGAAAACGTCTTACTTTCTTATGATGAACTTTCAGATGTTTTAACAGAATTAGGCAGAAGTCGCCCATCCTCTATAGGTGGGTGATGAATGCCGTTCGGTATGAGGGTTACCGTTGGTAACTCGAAGACCGACAACTAAGGCGTATTGC